>JAEUSA010000017.1 GCA_016788945.1 Leptospiraceae bacterium | reverse complement strand
CCGCCGCAAGACTCTTCTGCAATCCTTTGGCGAAGAGGCCGCCGACCGATGCAATGCGTGCGATTTCTGCCTGAATCCGCCGAAAGAAAAGACCGATTTCACTGTCGCGGCGCAGAAATTTTTATCGTGCGTTAAGCGCACAGGCGAACGCTTCGGCACCGCCTATGTCGTCGATGTACTGCGCGGCGCCAAAACGCAGAAGATACTGGCAAACGGGCATGATTCGCTCTCGACCTACGGCATCGGCCATGATCTTTCAAAAACTGCATGGCAGGCACTGGGTCGGCAGCTGGTGCAACAGGGTTTACTCAAGCAAGAAGCTGAATTTGGCACGTTAGCTTTGACGCCGTTGGCAATCCCTCTGCTTAAAGGGGAAACTGCGTTTTTTGGCAAAACGTTGGCGCCCGAAAGCAGCGGCAAGATCGCGGCACCGGCTAAAAAACGCGAGCTTCTCGCCAATGCAAACGCCGAGTTATTCGAAATTCTGCGCCGCAAACGCAAAGAACTCGCCGACGAGCAGAATCTCGCGCCGTACATGATCTTCTCTGACAAGAGCCTCATCGACATGAGCACGCGACTGCCACGCAACCGGGCAGAATTTCTCGAGGTGCATGGTGTTGGCGAAGCCAAGTGGCAGCGGTATGGTGAGCAATTTCTGTTCCTCATTAACAACTACACTGAAAACCAAACTGTTTGAGAATTTACACCGCAGCTCTATAAACTTCCCCGCACATGGCGGTCGATCTGCAGGTTACGGTTCTCACATATAACATTCACAAGGCCATCGGTAACGACCGGCAGTTTAACCCTGAGCGCATTGCGCGCGTCTGCGAAGAAGAGGGTGCTGACATCATCGCACTGCAAGAAGTCGACTACGGTGTACCACGCAGCCACCATCAGGATCTCGCTTCTGTGCTGGCACAACGACTGGGTTTTTCATACCGGCTTGGCCTCAACGTGCAGCTGAAGGTCGGTGCTTACGGTAATGCCACCCTCTCGCGCTGGCCGTTTTTACTGGGTGAGAATCTCGATCTCACCTGGACGATCAAGAAGCGGCGCGGATGCCTGAGCGATGTGATCCAGACGCCGGGCGGACCTTTACTCGCGATGAATTTTCATCTGGGGCTTTCACGCATCGAGCGTCATTTTCAGATAAAAAAGATGCTCGAGGCGGGCATTCTGCGCGAACATGGATCTCTGCCCGTCATCTTGCTGGGCGACAGCAATGAACGAACGCGTTATCTCGACATCTTCATGAATATCGCCGGTTATCGTAACGCCGCGGGCGCGCTGAAGCGCAAGATCAAGACATGGCCCTCGTTTGCACCCATCTGGAATCTCGACAAAATATTTCACAACGAACGCTGTGCAGTGAAGCATTATGAAGTCGTCAAGACGCCGCTCACGCGCGTGGCGTCTGATCATTTTCCGGTTAAGGCAGTATTCGAAGTTTAGAATTTCAGGCGCGCACCGGCACTGGCGAGCCATCCCGCATAATTGGTATCGGCGACCGTGGGTGCAGCTACAGCCTGATTCACCCCACCGACGGCAAAACGCCGAATAGTCATCGCCGAATTCACCGAAGCCGTATATCCCCCTTGGACATAGAGAGCAAAATCGGCAGCCAGCGGAAACAGCACACCGAGCGACGCAGCATAGAAGAACCCGCCAGCCGATGACTCAGCCTCATAATGGACCCCATTGGTAATACCATTATCTTTCCAGTAATACCAGTCTTTGCCCAGCGTCAGGCGGATGTAGGGTGAAAAGAGAGCCGTCAGGTCATATTGCAGTCGGCCATCGGCCCCGAAGCGCGTTATGGTCAGCTCTTCTTTCGTCGCCCCCGCGGGATACTCTTGCGCAGTCTGCGGACTGAAGCCGAGCGAAAGCCCGACCCCCATTTGCAGCGAAGGCGTCAGCGGAAGAGTGAGATGGCCGTAGCCGTTGAACAGCGGGCCGGCAAATTGGGTCGCCTGCGTCGTCGTCAGCGCCGGGTACGTGCGGGTCGTCAGCTTCGGCATAAAAATACTACCGTCGGCACCGATTTCGATTCCGGCCGAAACCGTGGTAGTTACCACAAGAAAGCCACAGAGCAAGCCAACGCGCCGCATTCGTCTCAGGAACACTTGAAGCTGCGGCGTAAAGTTATTAAGAGCAGGTCTTGAAACTCGCAGGAGGCGGCGTTCGAGACGCGCTCTAAGAGTCGATAATCAAAAAACGACTGACGCCCGTCTTGCAAAACTCAATCCGCATTATCGCAAGCAATTGGTGGAAAGAAGCGGTAGTCTACCAGATCTACCCGCGCAGCTTCAAAGATGCAAATGGAGACGGAATCGGCGATCTCGCCGGTATCTTCAGCAAAGTCGATTACCTCACTGAGCTCGGCGTCGATGCCGTCTGGCTCTCGCCGATTAACACGTCGCCGATGTTTGACTTCGGTTATGACATTTCGGACTATCGGGCGATCGATCCGGTGTTCGGCTCGATGGCCGACTTCGACGCACTCGTCGCCGCGCTCCATAAAAGAAACATCCGGCTGCTGCTCGACCTCGTGGTGAATCACACATCGCACCAGCACCCGTGGTTTGTCGAATCACGGGCCTCACGCGAGAGTGCGAAACGCGATTGGTATATCTGGCACAACGGCAAAAAAGGGGCACCGCCCAACAACTGGCAAAGCGTATTTGGTGGTTCGGCATGGGAATGGGACGAAACGACCGAGAGTTATTATCTGCATTCGTTTCTCAAAGAGCAGCCCGATCTTAACTGGCGCAACCCGCAGGTAAAAGATGCCGTCTTTGCCGATATAGAATTCTGGCTCCAGAAGGGTGTCGACGGTTTTCGCCTCGATGTGGTGAATTGTTATTATAAAGATCAACAGTTTCGGGACAATCCGTTGCGCCTCTGGGGTTGGCGGCACCCGCGCCCCTACGAACTGCAGCACCATGTGCATGATATGTCGCAGCCCGAGATGCACCCGCTGCTGCGCGACCTCAGGCAGCTGCTCGATAAATACGATGCAACTTCGGTAGGCGAAGTGCTCGTCGATTTTTCCGGCGACCCTGAACTGGCCGCTGGCTATCTTGGCCGCGACGACGAACTGCACATGACGTTTGATTTTACGCTGCTCGACCAGAAATGGGATGCGAAGGCGATGGCCAATGTTCTGCGTACATGGCTGAATGCCTGCGGCGAGAACTGGCCCACTCTTGCCTTCAACAACCACGACCGGTCGCGGTCGTATACGCGCTACGCAAAACGCGGCGAGAGCAGCCAGCGCGCGAAGATACTTGCAGCACTTCTGCTGACGATGAAGGGTACACCCTACCTTTATTATGGCGAAGAGATCGGCATGAAAGATGGTTCGGTCTCGCGCGCCGAGATGAAAGATCCGGTCGGCATTCGCTATTGGCCGCTGGCTCAGGGCCGTGACCCGGCACGCACACCCATGCTTTGGGACGACTCGGCAAATGGCGGATTTACCTCGGGAACGCCCTGGTTACCAGTGAATGACGACTTTGCCGGCCGCAATGTCGCGAGCGAAAAAAATGATCCCACTTCGCTGTGGCACTGGTACCGCGAGCTGCTATCATTGCGTAAACAACATGCCGCGCTGCGCCTCGGAGATTGGAAAGAAATCTACGGCGGCAAAGATGTGTTCGCGTACCGGCGCACAATAGGTAACGAATCGATCGACGTGTTTTTGAACTTTTCAGCAAAACCGGTAACCCTGCCTCCGGTTGAGGGGAAGATTTTGCTGTCGAATTGCAGCAGGCATGAACTTCAGGGTGCATTAACCGGTCACGAAATACTGATGGTACAAAGTAATGCAGTCGCGCGCTAAGCGCCCATCGCCGCCGCCACGGCCTCGTTCATAATCCCCCCATTCCGCAAATTCAGACTCTTGCGCAATGGTTCTGATTCTGCAACGGCGCGGTCTGGGCCGAGGTTCGCCAGCTGCAGAATCCATGGCAACGTCGCATTGGTGAGCGCATAGGTCGATGTGCGCGGGTAAGCACCGGGCATGTTCGCCACGGTGTAATGCTGCACACCGTCGACGGTATACACCGGGTCGTCATGGGTTCGGGGCACGGTAGTCTCCGCACAACCGCCCTGGTCGACTGATACATCGACGATAACCGCTCCCGGCTTCATCAGTTGCAGCATGGGCCGCGTAATCATGACGGGAGTGCGCCCGCCCGGCACGAGCAGTGCGCCGATGATCATATCTGCGGTGCGGATTTCGTGATCGATATTGCCCGCGGTGAGCGACAACGTCAGTACTTCGCCGCGGTACAGTTCGTCGATTTGCTTGAGCCTCGCCGCACCGCGGTTGAGCACAATGGTGCGCATACCGATGCCGTGCGCGACGCGCGCAGCGCTGGCCCCGACGACTCCGGCGCCCAAGATCACGCAGCGCGCGCTTTCTGTGCCCGTCGCTCCCGCGGGCAGCACTCCCGTACCAGAAAAACGTTTCTGCAAAAAGAATGAACCCATCAGCGGCGCCATGCGCCCAGCAACCTCGCTCATGGGCGTGAGCAACGGTAGCTCGCCGTTTACTTCGAGGGTCTCATAGGCAAATGCCGTAACGCGCGCCCTGAGCAAAGCTTCGGTCTGCGCGCGATCGGGTGCGAGATGCAGATAGGTAAAAAGAATCTGCCCGGGTTTGAAGAGGCCATATTCGGCCGCGAGCGGCTCTTTGACCTTGACGATCATTTCTGCGCCGGAAAAAACCTCGTCGCGCGACATCAGGCCCGCACCGGCGGCGGCGTAATCGGCATCGCTTATACCGCTGCCGACCCCGGCACCCGCTTCTACCAGCACGTTGTGTCCTGCAGCTATGGCCTCGCGCACTCCCTCGGCAGTCATCGCGACACGAAACTCGAGTTTCTTAATTTCTTTAGGAACGCCGATCACCATGCACAACGAAGTGCAGACGAGATTGGCACGTAAAGATTATTTGCCGGAGAACCGAGGTTTTGTCATGCATTCATGCGAGAATCCGGCGGGCGGCACGCCGAGTGCCTGCATGAAGCGGGCCCAGTAATTCACCTGCGCGACGCTAGCGGCCAAAAAAGCTGGCGGATAAATGAGCGCGGAAATGCCGGCTCATCCAAAAGACCAATCCCTTCCGGTGGCGCCGGCGGGTTGTACGCCGTACGAAACAACCAATCCCATACGCTGAGGGAGATGGCATAGTTCACGCCATAACGGACAGGCAATTGTTTTGCATGGTGCCACAGATGCAGCTCAGAGGTATTGAATAAATACTTGAGAGGCCCCCACGGCAATTTCACATTGGCATGGTTCAAGTGCCCGATGGTCAAAGAAACCACATAGATGATAAAAACATCCGGCACATTGCTGCCGATGAGCAGAAACAGCGAATACTCCGGCACGCGGTAGATAATATTTTCTGCCCAATGGTAGCGCAGATGCACGGGAAAGCTCATGACTTCTGCACTGTGATGCACTTCGTGAATTTTCCACAAAAACGGCACCCGGTGCAGTACGACGTGAATATTCCACTGCAGAAAATCGCGTACCACAAAGAGGATAACGATCTGTATTGCCGGCGGCAGCGTCTGTAACGAAATAAATCCGCGCAGCGACTTAACAAAGGCAAGACTCTCAACGCCACTCGCCAAAGCAGCACTGAGTGTGGCATAACCTAAAAGCGGAAAGAAGAACATATTGAAGAACATGTAGAAAATATCGAGGCCCAGTTCGTGGCGCAAAACGCGCTGGCCTTTACGCCAGGGCTTCGCCAGTTCGAGTGCAAACACAGCGAGGGAAGCAGCAATGAGCAACCAGAAAAAATTGCCCCAACCCGGATTGCCAACTGAACGGAAAAAACCTGACCAATTAGCGAAAAAATGCTGTGCCAGTCGGGAAATATCCATGGAATTATATAGGTATTGAACCTGATGAGCCTGCTAACGCAGGCTCATCAGGTTCATGTGGTTGATGCCGTTCTCTACATTCGTAAAGCCGGCTGATTGCAGCACGCGCTGAGCAGAGCTCGAACGCATACCCGACGCGCAGTAGACGATGATCGGGTCGTCTTTCTGGCCGATACTCGACAGCTTGCCGGCCAATTCGTCCACTGGTATGTTCACGGCTCCCGAAAAATGGCCGCCGGCAAACTCTCCCCGACTGCGCACGTCAATTACCTTGGCTCCGTTTTGCAGCATTTCCTTCAATTTCACTTTGTTTCCTCCCATTTTGAATTTCTTATAAATGTAATACAGCGCGAAGACTGTAGCTCCAATGAGCAGTAGCGTCTGTTGATCTTTCGTCATTTAATTCTTGTCCTCCCATTTTCCCCTTTGCGCGGCGAGCCCGAGCCAGCCGCCAGTAATATTGTATACTTCTTTGAATCCCGATTGTTTCAAAATGCGCTGCGCAATATAGCTGCGCTGTCCCGATTGGCAGAGCACCGCCAGCGGCCTGTCTTTCGGTAGCTGCGCGAGGTTTTCGCGCAAATGGTCGACAGGAATCTGGAAGTCGCTTTCGACCGGATAATGTTTGATCTCCCCAGCGCCCCGCACGTCAAGCAGCGCAAAGTTACCGCGCCGTGCCACAAGGTCTGCAGAGGTAATCACCGGCGAAAGGCCTGAGTGGTGGTTCATCGCCTGAAACGCCGCCATATTTACCGGGTCGTTCGCCGACGAGTAAGGCGGTGCATACGCAAGGTCGAGCCCCGCAAGGTCATAGATGGTGAGCCAGCCGACAATCGCCGTGGCGATCACATCGATGCGCTTTTCAGTACCGTTGGGGCCAAAGGCCTGAGCACCGAGCACTCTGCCATCGGTCGGCGAGAACACCAGTTTGAGCGCAATGCGTTCGGAGTTCGGATAGTAACCTGCGTGGTTGTTGGAATGAACCATGACCGCCTGCGCCGAGATATTCGCCTGCTTCGCGGCTTTTTCCGTGAGCCCCGTCGAGGCGAGTGTCTTGTTGAAGATCTTAATGACTGACGAACCGAGCGCGCCGCGATAACGGCAGCGATTGCCCATGAGTGCATTTTCTGCCGCGAGTCTGCCTTGGCGATTAGCCGGCCCCGCAAGGGGAATACGCGTCGCGGTGTGCGTGATGCGGTTCGTAATTTCAGCCATATCGCCCACGACGTAGATATCTTCGTCTGAGCTTTGCATGAAGTCGTTTACGACGACGCCGCCGGTTTTG
>JAEUSA010000459.1 GCA_016788945.1 Leptospiraceae bacterium | reverse complement strand
CGATATTGTCTTTAAATATGCTGTCCGAACCGCGCACCAAAACATATAAAGCCGGCACGACGGTTATTGTCCAAAACGCTCCGAATCCGGGCATTTTTTATATCGTTCGCAAGGGCGTGCTGGCGATCGATACTGAGCACCGTCTGCATGACAAGGTGCTGTCGCGATTTGAAACCGGCGATAGTTTTGGCCTCGTCTCGGCGCTGACGGGCCACCATTTCCTCGTCACCATCTACGCCGACACAGACGCCGAGGTGGCAGAGGTGCCCATCTCACGCATCGGCGAATATATAAGACCCGAACCAAGCCTTGCGCTCAAGATCTTGCGTCTGTATTCCCGTGAACTGCGGACAATACAACAGCACCTCGCGCGGTTAGACCAGCGTGCCGATCGTGATGCGACACCCGAACGCCTGTATGCGATGGCAGCGCGTTACCGGCAGCAGGGAAAAGAAAACCATGCCGCGCATGTGCTACACGCGTATATAAGTTGGGCGAGGGCGCATGCAGGGGAAAACCTCGCTGCAGCAGAACGCGAATTTGCCGAAGTCCGCGCGGCGTATCATCAGCAGGAATTCGGTGGCCACGCGGCACGCGTGCCGGCAGATACGATGCTTTTTTCCGAAGGGGAAACCGGGCAGGATATTTTTGTCGTTATCGAAGGCGCGGTGAAACTCGTGCGTTTCGCGCGCGGTGGCGAGTTTGTCATCGATGTGCTCGGGGCCGGCGAACTTTTCGGTGAAATGGCGCTCGTCGAACAGGCACCGCGCATGGCGTCGGCGATCACTCTGCAAGATTCACAGATAATCCGCATAAGCCCTGACCAACTTGTGGCGTCGGTGGCAACGAATGTTCTGCAAAGGATCTTTGAGAGCATGGCGCGCCGCATCTGGTTTGCGCACCAGCGCCTCATCGTGTTCAAAATCGGCGATCCGCTGATGCGTATGTACGCTTATCTCTATAATCTAACACGAAACCAGAACCTGCGGGCAAAAGAGAAAAATCCGGCTGACCGTGCTTACCGGTTTGACATTACGCTTGCACAATTACAATCGCTGTGTGGTATTTTGCGCCTGAAAGAAGCGAGCGAGGCGGAGCTCAGAGCGAACGAAAATCTTCTTATCGAAGAGACTGCCATCACCGTGAAGAGCCGTAAGAGGCTTGCCGATCAGATCTCGTATTATCGTGCAAAGACCGGCCAAATAGTTGCCGAAACGAAGTAGTCAGCCGTGTGGTATAGCAATACCTGCCCTGCCTCGCGTTGATGAATCGCTTTGCCGCCTGTCTCGAGCCTCCGTTCTGCACCCATGAGCTCCGCACCCCAGGTCAAAATTCCCGCCACATACATGCGCGGCGGCACGAGTAAAGGCGTCTTCTTTCGCCTGCAAGATTTGCCGGTGTCTGCACAGGCACCAGGCAAGGCGCGCGACGCACTGCTGCTACGCGTGATCGGCAGCCCCGACCCGTACGAGAAGCAGATCGACGGCATGGGCGGTGCGACCTCAAGTACGTCGAAGACCGTCATCGTGGCGAAAAGTACGCAGGGCGACCACGACGTTGATTACCTGTTCGGCCAGGTTTCGATCGACAAGGCATTCGTCGACTGGAGCGGCAACTGCGGCAATCTCTCGGCAGCAGTCGGGCCATTCGCGATCGCGGGCGGGCTTGTGGACAAAGCAAAAATCCCACAGAATGGCCTGTGCACTGTGAAGATCTGGCAGGCGAACATTAAGAAGACAATCATCGCTCACGTGCCGATCACCAACGGTGAGGTGCAAGAGACCGGGGATTTCGAACTCGACGGAGTGACCTTTCCGGCAGCAGAAGTGCAGCTCGAGTTCATGGACCCGGCCGATGGCGAAGGTTCGATGTTCCCGACCGGTAACGTGGTAGACGACCTTGAAGTGCCGGGTGTGGGCAAATTCAAGGCCACCCTCATCAATGCAGGAATTCCGACGATTTTTCTGAACGCCGAAGACATCGGCTACAAAGGCACCGAGCTGCAAACCGACATCAACAGTGATGCGAAAGCGCTCGCGATGTTTGAAACGATTCGCGCGCACGGCGCGATCAAAATGGGCCTCATCAAGACCGTCGAAGAAGCCGCGAGCCGCCAACACACGCCGAAGGTAGCGTTTGTTGGTAAGCCGACCGACTACAAGTCCTCTAGCGGCAAAGACGTGAAAGCGGCGGAGATCGACCTCAACGTGCGGGCGCTCTCGATGGGCAAGCTGCACCACGCGATGATGGGTACCTGCGCGGTGGCGATTGGCACCGCGGGGGCCGTACCGGGCACACTGGTGAACCTCGCTGCGGGCGGCAAAGACCGCGAGGTCGTGAACTTCGGCCATCCATCGGGAACGCTGCGTGTCGGTGCGAAAGCGGCCAAAGAGGGATCGGAGTGGGTTGTCACCAAGGCAATCATGAGCCGCAGCGCGCGCGTGCTGATGGAAGGTTTTGTGCGCGTGCCGGGCGACACTTTTTGACGTAAAGTCAGCGGTGGATTATTGTCGTAAAGTCATTCTGCTGACCGGTGCTTCGAGCGGCATCGGACGTGCCACTGTTCTCAAGCTCGCGGCGCAGGAGAATAAGATTGCAATCACCGCCCGGCGCAAAGAGTTGCTCGCCGAAGTTGCCGAGGCCGTAAGAAATGCCGGTAGCGAATGCCTAACTTTCCCGGGTGATGCGACGAATGCGAAACACGCGGAAAAAGTCGTTCGCGATACCGTTAACCGCTGGGGGCGCATCGATATCGCCATTCTGAACGTCGGCGCAGGTCCTGCTACCAACCTTTTGACCTCGTCTGCAGAGAGAATCCTCGGCTGCATGCGTGCTAATTATGATTCGATGGTAAATTTCTATGTTCCAGTGCTGCGGCAAATGCGCGCACAGACTACGCGTGGCTTGATTACACATATCAACTCGCTTGCCAGTTATTTCGGCATCCCAATGCAGGGCGACTATACCGCGGCAAAAGCGGCGGCACGTATCCTGTTCGAAACCGCGCGCATGGAGCTTGAGCATTTCGGCGTCGATCATATTCGCCTGCAGACAATCCATCCCGGCTTTGTGAGCAGCAAGCCGAAACAAGACAAACTACCGCGACCGAACGAACTGAGCCTCGAGGCCGCAGCGGATCACATTCTGCGCGCAATTCGCAGCGAAACGCCCGAATATCGCTTTCCGGCGGGCATGGCTCTGGCGACGCGCGTCGGGCGTATCGCGCCGCTGTGGCTCAAAACGAAAATTTTACTTGGTGCAGCGCCCAAGCAGTACTAAAGAAGCTCTATTCCTTTCGTTTGGTCAATGAAGCGCCGGAAAATAAACGCGAGCCGCTGGCGTTCTAACGGCCGACGAGTTTTGCCGGTATCATCGCAAATTCGAGATCGCAGCGGCAGGTGATTTTGCCGTCGACCGATGCTTCGCCGTGCGCCGACACCCGACGCGGGTTGCCTTTGGCGTCTTTTTCGATATTGGTGATCGTGGCAGTGAGCGTCAAAGTATCGCCGGGGACAACCGGTGACTCAAAAGTACAGTTATTGACCTTGGAG
>JAEUSA010000443.1 GCA_016788945.1 Leptospiraceae bacterium | reverse complement strand
TGGCGGATGTCTGAAAGTTCTGCATTCAGTTTTTCACCATCGACTGCTTTACCGCTCTTTTTGGCCTGCGCGGCGGCAGCCTGCTCACGCACGATGGTCAGAACCCCCGCCGCCTGTTCGCCGCCCATCACCGAAATGCGTGCATTCGGCCACATGAACAACAGATCGGGTGAATACGCCCTGCCGCACATACCGTAATTACCCGCGCCGTACGAGCCCCCGATGATAACCGTAAATTTCGGTACATTCGCATTCGAAACGGCGCTCACCATTTTGGCGCCGTCGCGTGCAATACCACCCTCTTCGTATTTTTTGCCGACCATAAAACCGGTAATATTCTGCAAAAACAGCAATGGAATTTCGCGCTGGCAGCACAGTTCGATAAAATGTGTACCTTTCAGCGCCGACTCAGAAAATAATACCCCATTATTCGCGAGAATGCCGACGCGAAAGCCGCCAATTTCGGCAAATGCGCAGACGAGCGTTTTGCCGTATTCGGCTTTGAACTCGTGAAACTCGCTGCCATCCACAAGGCGAGCTATAATCTCGCGCACTTCAAACGGTTTGCGCGTATCAGCAGGAATGATGCCGGGAATTTCGGCCGCAGAGTATGCGGGCTCAGCCCAAGCGTTGCGGCGTGTCGCTGCGAGTGCATTAGCTTGTTCGGCGCCGAGTGTGCGCAAAATTTGCCGGGCTTTTTCGAGTGCATCGAGATCATCGAGAGCGTAGTGATCGGCGACACCCGATTTCTGCGTGTGCAGACGCGCCCCGCCGAGATCTTCAGCCGAGACCTCTTCTCCCGTCGCCATTTTGACGAGCGGTGGGCCGGCCAGAAATATCGTTCCGTGTTTTTCGACAATGATCGTCTCGTCACACATCGCAGGTACGTACGCGCCACCCGCGGTGCAAGAGCCCATCACGATTGCAATCTGGGGTATACCCGCGGCAGACATCCGTGCTTGATTGTAAAAGATGCGCCCGAAATGATCGCGATCGGGGAACACCTCGTCCTGCATGGGCAAAAATGCACCACCGCTGTCGACCATGTACACGCAGGGCAGACGGTTAAGCAACGCGAACTCCTGCAGGCGCAGGTGCTTCTTCACCGTGATGGGGTAATAGGTGCCGCCCTTGACTGTGGCATCGTTTGCCATGACGGCCACCATACGCCCGTGCACAAAACCCAGCCCCGCGATCGCACCGCCGCCGGGAATATCTTCACCGGGATAAAGTTCGAAACCGGCAAACTGGCCAAGTTCGAAAAACGGCGAACCTGCGTCGAGTAACCCGCTGATGCGGTCGCGCGCAAACAGTTTGCCGCGTTCGGTGTGGCGCGTTACCGCGGTCTGTCTGAGCGCCGGTGAAATTTTTTCGAGGTTTTCCCGGTAGAGCTGCAGGTGCTGCTCATAGGCACGGGAATTTGTGGCAAAATCTTCGCCGGTTACGGCAATACGAGATTCATATCGCGGCATCAGGTCAAACGCTCCAGTTGGAATTCTCTCGGTTTCGATACGATCAGCGGCACGCGCTCAATTTCTACAATCGAGGTATCGAGTCCAAAAGCTTTTTCTTCGGTAGGGCAAACCGATTTGAGCACGCGGTAGACAGTCGTGACCAACCGTTCATAGATATTCAGCTGGTTATCGTGGCTCAAAACACGGTCGAATATAATGAAGCGGAAATCACCAAGAATATTCTTCTGATGCAGCGAGGCATAGCGGCTGGTGATATCGACCACCCCCTCTTCTACCAACGCCGAAACCGCCTTACGGAAGAATTGGTTGATACGCGGTTCAACACGGAAACCGAGTTTAAAATCAATGCGAATGACATCGTTCGGCACCAGCACGTCGATCTTGTACGCCATGGTATACGGTTCATCGGTTACGTCGACGTGCACTAACCAGTAGACATCCGCACGCTTTGGCTGCTTGTAGAACAGCGAATAAATCACCTTCCATTCAATTTCACCGGGATTATTGGCCGAAGTCAGATAGACAAGATTCGTCGCATACTTGGGCACCGACGTGTCATGGCTGAGTTCATGCAATATGTCAAAATAATCGGAAAGCTGCACAAATTCAACGAGGCGGTTACGGATTTTACGCGCGGAATACCATGACCACATGGTGAGAAACAACAGAATACCGATAACCAGCGTAACCCAACCACCGTGCGAAAACTTCTCCAGATTTGCGATGAGAAACGACACCTCGATTGCGAGAAACCCGAAAAACGCAGTGAGCGGAGTCACCATCGTTTTTGATCGCGACGCGAGAAACACCGCTAAGAGTGTGGTCGTCATCATCATATCAAACGTAATCGCCAGACCGTATGCGGCTTCCATGTTCGACGCGCGCTGGAACCAAAGTATGACGGCAATGCAGCCTATCCACAGAATGCGGTTCGCACTCGGAACATAGATCTGGCCCTTGAGGTTCGAGGGGTACTTGATGCGCACTTTCGGCCACAGGTTAAGACGTATGGCTTCGGCGATGAGCGTAAATGCACCGCTGATAATCGCCTGCGAAGCGATGATCGCCGCAATCGTGGCAATAAAAATTCCCGCGGGGAGAAACCAAGCAGGCATCAGTGAATAGAATGGGGTTAATCCCGCAGCGGTTTTTCCGCTGGCGTCGAGAGTCTGTCCATTCAACGTTAACATAAACGCTGCCTGGCCGAAATAATTCAGCAGCAAGGAAATTTTGACAAAGATCCAGCTTACCTGAATATTGCGTAAACCGCAGTGACCAAGATCGGTATAGAGCGCCTCGGCGCCGGTTGTACACAGAAACACGGCACCTAAAATCCAGAAACCATGCGGGTATTCTGCGAGCAAATGATAGGCATAATAAGGATTCAACGCTTTGAGCACCGCTGGGTTCTTGATGAGGTGCATTAAGCCGAAGGCGGCAATCATCGTGAACCAGACAAACATGATCGGGCCGAACCAACGGCCGACAATACTCGTCCCGAACTGCTGAAAGATAAATAACCCCGTGAGAATCACGACGACGATTTTCACCGTCGGTATATTGGGCATCAGGGCTTCTAATCCCTCTACTGCTGATGAAACCGAAATCGGCGGCGTAATCATACCGTCAGCGAGCAGCGCGCAACCGCCAATGACGCCCGGGATAATCAGCCAGCGGCTGCGGCGACGGACCAAGGTATAGAGCGAAAAAATGCCACCCTCACCGTGGTTATCGGCTCTAAGCGTCACCGTGACGTACTTGATTGTCGTAATCAGCGTGAGCGTCCAGAATACACAGGAGAGCCCGCCTAAAATCAGATCTTCGGTAATAACACGCCTGCCGGCAATCGCGGAAAACACATACAACGGTGAGGTTCCGATGTCGCCGTAAATAATGCCGAGTGCGACGATGAGTCCCGCCGCGCTGAGTCTGTGGTGTGAGCCGTTCTGTGCCATTAGATTTTCTGTTCGTCTGAAGATAAATGGATGTCGAGACTGAATTCGCGCGGCTTCGAGACAATGAGCGGTACGCGTTCGACTTCGACAATCGAAGTATCGAGGCCAAACGCTTTCTCTTCACCCGGGCAGAGTACCTTCCACAGGCGGTGCAACGAAGTTACGATCTTTTCATAAAAATTGAGTTCGTTATCGTGCGTGAGCACGCGGTCTAAAACAATAAAACGGAAATCGCCGATGATATTCTTTTCATGCAGCGATGCATAGCGGCTGGTGATGTCGACCACGCCGCGCTGCACAAGTTCGGTTACGACCTTACGAAAATACTGATTGATGCGGGGTTCTACACGAAAGCCCAATTTAAAATCGACGCGAATCACGTCGTTCGGCACGAGCACGTCGACAACGCACGAGCGCGTATAAGGTTCATCGGTCACGTCGACGTGTACAAACCAATAGATATCCGCCCGTTTGGGTTGTTTATAGAGCAGCGAATAGACCACCTTCCATTCGATCTCGTATTTATTGTTCGCCGAGGTCATGTAGACGAGGTTGGTTGAGTATTTGCCGATCGAAGTATCGTGGCTCAGGTTGTGCAAAGTATCGTAATATTCTTCGAGCCTGACAAATTCAGTATAACGATTGCGTATCTTGCGCGCAGAGTACCATGACCAGATAACGACAAAAAAACCGAGGCCCATGATCAGCGACACATAACCACCGTGCGGAAATTTATCGAGATTTGCGACCAGAAAAGACATTTCGATCGAAAGAAAACTAACCAGCGTCAGCGCCACGACGGGAGAACTCGAACCGCGCATGTTGAGAAACACCGAGAGCAAGAGTGTCGTCACGATCATATTGAGCGTGATCGCCAGACCGTACGCGGCTTCCATATTTGCTGCCTTCTGAAAGTACAGCGTCACACCGCAGCAACCGAGCCACAAAATACGGTTCGCGCTCGGCACGTAGATCTGCCCCTTAAGAATCGACGGATACTTAATGCGTACTTTAGGCCACAGATTCAGGCGAATCGCCTCTGCGATCAGCGTATACGTGCCGCTGATCAGGGCCTGCGATGCAATAATCGTCGCAGTGGTCGCGATCACAATACCCGCCGGTAAAAACCATGGCGGCATCAGCGCATAAAAAGGCGTCAGACCGCTCGCGAGCTTACCTTCGAGCGATACCATTTGACCCTCGAGACCGATTAACAGCGCGCCTTGCCCGAAATAGTTGAGGAGCAGCGCAACCATGACAAAGCCCCAAGTCACACGAATGTTGCCTTTGCCGCAGTGGCCGAGATCAGTATACAGGGCTTCTGCACCCGTCGTGCAGAGAAAAACCGCGCCCAAGATAAAGAAGCCTTTCGGATATTCGGTCAGCAGATGGTATGCATGGTAAGGATTAACAGCCTGCAGAATTTCGGGATGATGCCGAATATGCATGACACCTAACACCGCCAGCATGGCAAACCACACGAGCATCATCGGGCCGAATGCACGGCCGACGGCATTGGTGCCGAATTGCTGCACGAAAAACAACACGGTCAGAATCACGAGTACAATCTTTACCGTGGGAATTCCCGGAATCAGGTATTCGAGACCTTCGACGGCTGACGATACCGAAATCGGTGGTGTGATCATGCCGTCAGCGAGCAGTGCGCAGCCGCCGAGCACCGCGGGAAAAATCAACCAGCGGCCGCGCCGGCGCACAAGCGTATAAAGAGAGAATATGCCCCCCTCACCCTTGTTATCGGCGCGCAGTGTGACGATGACATACTTGACAGTAGTGACGAGCATCAGCGTCCAAAAGACGCACGACAGCCCACCATAGATCAGATCACGCGTAATCTGCTTACCGTTACAAATTGCCGAAAGAACGTAGAGTGGTGAGGTACCGATGTCACCGTAAATTATACCCAGCGAAACCAGCAGGCCCGCGACGGTGACGCGCCCGTGCCTACCGGTATGATCCGACACTGTTTTCCTGTGCCGCGCCGCCTGCGGCAAAACTCTCGAGAGTCTCAAAACTGATTTCGCTGATAATTTTGCGGCTGAGTTGCCAGCGATCATTCACGCGCACGAACAGAAATGTCTCCGGAAATCCTGTGATGCGCCAAGCCCTCAGGTCTTCTCCGTCTGCCAGATATTGTGGCCAGTCGGATGCATACTTCTGACTGAATTGCTTCAGCTCTGAGCGAATCTGCTCCCTACTCACGGGTGGATCTTTACCGGGTTTTGGATTCTGTTCAATTGCCTTCAGCGATGAACCGATGGCAAAAAAACCGATAGCCTTGTTATTGCGGTACTTCTCGTAAAATTTCTTTATGGCCGGTATTTCTTTTTCGCACGGTGGACAATCGGGAGCATAAAAATTCACAACAAGACGCTGAATTTCGCGCGGAGTTGCCGCCAGCGAAAACTGCTCCGTCGCTCCCTGAAACGCCTCAAACCGGCGTGACTCGTCGATAAAGCTCTCAACCTTTCGGCAAGCCGAAAGTGCGCAGATAAAAAAAACACAAACAACAAGCGCAAACCGGTGCGCTGTCATGTAACCTTCGCCTTACGGATAATTTTCGTAAACAACCCCGGAAAAAACCTGTTCATGTAAACACCGAAGCGCTCCCGCGCGCCGCTGATATAGACTTCATTTTTACCTGCCACCACGGCGTCAACCGTACGGCGGGCGCATTCTTCGGCAGATATGCCCTTTTCCAGCGCGCTGTCCATTTTGCCCTGCGGCTTACCCGACCCAGTGCGTGCGTTGATCGACACGTTCGTACGCACAAAACCCGGATAGACCATCGTGACCTGTATGTTTTCACGCCAGTTTTCTGCCCTAAGCGCCTCGTAGAAACCGCTCAGCGCGAACTTACTGGCTGAATATCCTGTTCTCAAAGGGGTGCCGAGTTTGCCGGCGACGCTCGAAATAACGGTAATAGCACCGCTTTTGCGCTCGCGCATATGAGGCAACAGCTCGAGAGTGAGCGCAATATTGCCAAGATAATTGACCGCCATGATTTCTTCGTAGACCTTCATATGGGTCTCGTGCGCCAGCGATCTCTGGCTGATGCCGCCGTTGTTAAATAGATAATCCACCGCACCGAATTTTTTCAGCGCCTGCGCAACGCTTTTGCCAAACTGCGAATACTTTGTCAAATCAAGGGGGATCACCAGTGAATTACCGGCATTCAGCCGGGCTTCGGTCTGCACCGCCTTCAGCTGCGCGTTATTGCGCGCCGAAAGTACGACATTGGCGCCGCGCCGTGCGCAATCCAAAACCAGAGCACGCCCGATACCCGAACTCGCGCCGGTAATCCATACTGTTTTGCCTTTGAGTTGCATAGCTCGGGTGGTTGTTCAGCTGCGACGGCCCGGGCAAATGCCTGTCCGCCGCCCGCTTAATGGCTCCCTGCGCGGTCAGACATACGCCGGCGCTTTGCACGTACGATGAAAAACCCGGTCAACAAGATGAGACCGGGATAAATATAAAGAAACAAATGGAAAACCAGAGTATCTTTAATGCCGGTAAGTTTGACCTTTTCATCGTCATACTTGCCGGCGACTACGCCAGTTAGCTTTTCATCTTCAATCAACCAACCGATCATGCGCGCGGCGAGTTCCATATTCTGGTGCATATAGATGAACTTGTTCACTATAAAATCAGAGTCGGCGACAAAGATCAGTCGACCTGCATTCTTTTTTGATTTTGCCGCAAGGCCGATTTTGAATGAGGCAATCGGTTCTTTCTTATCGTCGCGCACGCCGTTGGGTATTTTATCTATCCAGCTCGTAAAGTGGCTGAGCAGAAAATAGTTCACGTCATAATCCGCAGCCGATAAGGCCGTGGTATCGTTCGAGGTTTCAAAATACCCTGCGCCAGGAAAAATCGTCAGTTTGCGTTCTTCTGGGCGTTTCACAAACGGAGCCGTAATCGCATGCTCTGAATAATTCATCGACTGCAGCGTTGTTTTGCCCGGCGGTAGCGCCATATCGCTGTGCACGCGTTCGCGCGCATACTTCACCTTAAGCGGCGACAACAGAAATGAAAAATCTGCCGGCGATTCGGGATCTAACGCGATGAGCAATTTGCCGCCGTCTTCGAAATATTTTTTCAAAGTGGCTTTTTCTGCTGGTGTAAAATCGCGGCGCGGGCCCAACACCAGAACCAGATCGGCCTGCGGCATCTTGACCGGAAAACCCTCAGCCGGTGAGAGCTGCTTCAGGTGATGGCGCAACGCGCGCAGATTCTCATCGAAAGTGGCAATGGTATCGTCTTTAAAATTTCCTGAAACAGATTTTTCTTCATGGCCCTGCGAATAATAAATATTCCGCTTTTTACCCGCCACGTGCACGATATTGCTGATCAGCTCGCGCTCAAAACGTTTAATACCATCTTCATCAAGAATCTCGAATGTCGTACTGTTTTTCGCGCGTTGCTTTTTTCCGCCCGCCTCGCCCTGTTTCTCTACCTCATTGCCGTCGGGTCTTTCAACGAGAATTGTTCCGATGCGGTCGACACCCTTTTGGTCGGCAAGTTCCTTTTCGCGCAGCGGATCGACAAATGTATAAGAAATTTTGCTGTTGGCTGAGACAGCATCCCGCAACAGCAGATCGGTATCGCGGTAGAGATCGCTGAAAAAATTCTGCGAATAGAAGGCAGTGATTCGCACCTCACCCTCGATTCCCTTGAGCAATTCCCTGCTTTCGGGAGAAAG
Source organism: Leptospiraceae bacterium (assembly GCA_016788945.1). Taxonomy (GTDB): domain Bacteria; phylum Spirochaetota; class Leptospiria; order Turneriellales; family Turneriellaceae; genus Turneriella. The sequence goes on along the minus strand of JAEUSA010000443.1, from coordinate 1,082 downwards.
GGAAAATTTCCGCATCATCGTCATATCGACCGCGGCGGGACGGATATGCGACCAGTAGTTGAGTGAAACCAGAAAAAGCAACAATCCGCCTAACGTCAGCACTGCACCCTGCGCGTGCCGCGCTTCGGTTTTTACCGCTGTGGCAACCAACAGAGAAATGAGTGCAACGGCAAAACCGCTGAAATAGACGATCTGGATAATTTGCCGCAGGCGTTCGGCTGTGCCCTGCGCGTTCTCACCAGCAAGCTTCGTCCAGAAGAAATCGATCTGCAAGTAATAGCAGAAAAGCGAAAATGCTGCCAACCAGTAGGCAAGCTGCAGCAGACGAAAAGTTCCGCCCTGCCGTTCTGCACCTTTATACGCAGCATAGAGCAGCAGACCGCTGCCCGTAAAAATCAGCCCGGCGATAAACAGCAGAACGAAATACCCAAACCCCTTCGTTGCCATACCCGAGGCGACATAGGCGAGCAGCAGCGAAAACGTGAGCGCCGCAGCGAGATAACTTCTGGCTTTGTTTAACCAATTCTGCATCAGTGCCACCTGCGCGACGCCAACGATAGAGATGCGGCATAAAGATAAACGGTAATAATGCTGATATAAAACAGCACATTCTTCACCGAAATGACGCCTTTTTCAAAATCCATAAAGTGCACATAAAAACTGAATTCGCGCATCATACTTTTGACCGGCTGGTCGACAAAGGGCGACAGCGAGCCTAACAGCAGAAAGAAGATAATATTGGCGCCGGTCATCAGCGCCGCCAGCAACTGAATGCGCGTCAGCGATGAATAGAAAGTACCGACGGCTGCAGTCGCCGCACCGATGAGCAACACGCCGATAAAACCTGAGAGCAGATGACCGAGGTTCGAACCGCCATAAAGCACCACGAGCAATGGAATCGGCAGCGTCAGCAGCGCCTGAATCGCCAGAAACAGCAGCGCCGATAAAAACTTGCCCAAGATAAGCTGGGTTTCGGTAATCGGCGAGGTAAACAGCAGCTCAATAGTTCCCTGCATTTTTTCTTCGGCAATCAGGCGCATCGATATCAGCACACCGGTGAACATGGTCGTGCCCGAAAGCAT
>JAEUSA010000425.1 GCA_016788945.1 Leptospiraceae bacterium | reverse complement strand
CCGAACTTGCTGCAGACGATTTGGCGACGGTACTCGCGAAAATCGGTTATGTGCGGACGCGCAACGAGAAAAAACTGATTGCTATCTAATTCAAGGAGAAATTATGAAAATTATGTCATTCGATTTGCTGCATTTGGCTGCGGTGGCGCTCGTCGCCCTGTCGTGGTTTTTGCTGCGGCCACTTGCGGCCGCGCCGCAGAGTGCGTCGTTTCGCTGCCTCAAAAAAGACGAGGGCACTTTCAAAAAGGTCAAGTTTAATCCCCGGCACATCTTCGGCATCGGTCTGTCGTACGCGCAGCACATTGCCGAAACGGCGCACGACTATGACTCACAGGCGGTACCGGCGGTGTTCGTCAAGGCGAACGCCACGCTAGTACCGGGTGGTGGCGATGTGCCCTACCCGACGCAGGCAGATTTGAAATCTGCTGCAGACAAAATGCAGGGTGGGCTTGGCGCAGAGCTCGCGCAACGCTACGGTGAGATTCCCCCGCTTATGGATTATGAAGCAGAACTTGGATTTATTTTGCTCACGGACATCAGCGACGAGGATTTGAGAGATCCGGCCTTTGTGCCAAAACTCGGTTTCTTTATTGCCAATGACCTTTCGTCGCGATCGATGCAGATTTTGGGTGAAGGCACGCCCGACCGCCTGGGTTATTGGGGAATGTCGAAAAGCTTCACTGGCTTCTTACCGGTCACAAAACAGATCTATGTGCCCGATGAAGAAACAGCCGATGCAATACCCTGCGTGACGCTAAAAACTCTCGTGAACGGTGAGTTGCGCCAGAACGAAAAGACATCCGGCATGATATACACACCGCGACAGATGCTGGCGGCAGCGCGCAGCACTTACCCGAACCTCGCGCTCAAAAAAGGTGACTTATTCATCACCGGCACCCCCGGTGGCATCGCTCTCTCTACGCCGCGCTGGAAAGCCCGGCTTGCCTCTCTTTTACGTTTCAGCCGCTTCACGAAGCTGAAATTTGTACTGAAGGCAGGCCAAAACAAATTTCTCAAATCAGGGGACGAGGTCGAGGTCTCGGGCGAATGGCTCGGAAAGGTCACGAGTCGGGTGCGATAGTTAGCGCACAAACCGCGTCACAACCATCGCATCGTTTGGTGCGGCAGGGTTTGTGACGCCATCATAGTTACCATTCGAGAAGCCCGATACGTAGATGGTATTGTTATTATCGAATGCAAGTCCCGTACCTTTAGCCGTTGTGCCGACGGCGCCCATCAACTTAACCCATTGCAGATTGCCCGCATTGTCATATTTCGCGACAAACATATCGATAGCGCCATTCTTGGTCTGTCCATTGAGGTTGCCGCTGGTCTCGCCGGTGATGTAATAGTTATCGTCCGGCGATCTCGTAATCGCATAAGCTTTGGTCGTCGCGCCGCCGATGCCGAGCCGCCGCGTGAATATTCGGGTGCCGTTATTATCAAACTTGATAAAGAAGGCATCGAGCGTGCCCGTGGCACCGATGGCATCTAATGTACCGTCGGCATAACCTGCCGCATAGATGTTACCCGCGGTATCAGAAACAATGCCGAAAACGAAGTTGCTTGTACCTGTGGCGCTGACGCTGCCGCATGATTGGTAGGTCATCGAACTATTAAACTTGAACAGCGTGGGCGTGAGCGACCCTGCACCGGGATTTGCACAATAGCTCGCGGAGCGCGACATGCCTGCAGTCCATATATTGCCCGCATTATCTATCGTGACAGCATATGCTTCGACGCCGCGCAGTGTAGCAAAAGAAGGATTACACCACAGCCGGGTTGCCACCCAGTTACCATTTGTGTCATGGTTTACCAGAATGGCTGCATTCTCGGTATTCGCGGTGTTCGCAATGGAGTCGAAAGAGGCGCCGTTCATATAACCGGCGGTGTAGGTGTTACCGCCGGTATCCACCGCCAGCGCGGTACCTTCGGTGTAGCCTCCCGCCCGGGTTTCTTGCCCGAGTCCATTGTTTCGTGCCACCGGAATTGTATTTTGTCACAAACAACTGCCGGCTCGCCGAATTGATCGTTTGGCCATCGAGGCTGCCAAAGGTCGACCCACCAACATAAATATTGCCAGTACCATCAACACGTGCGCCGATTCCATTGGTGTCATAACCCGCGGCGCCGAGAATTTGCGTTAACAGGCGATTGCCATCCGTCGTGTACGCGCTGAAAAAAGCTGCCGTGTTTGTTCCACCCGTCGGATTTATCTCGCCTTCAAGATTAACCCGCGTCGCCCCGCCGACGATCAGACGATTCGTTGCAGAATCGAAAATGAGACTGCCCTCAGTGCCGCGCGTAAAATTGCCGACGCCGCCCGATATGACTGTCCACACGGTATCACCGCTCGCCAGTATCGCGAGAGGAAAGACGTAACTGGCCGATCCGAGAAAGTTACTCGCCGTCAGCGTATAATATGTCAGAGCAAATGTACCTCCCGGTGTGCCGCTGATCGAGCCGTTCTCTGCATTAAAATTGAGTCCCGCCGGCAGCGCAGGGGAGAGCGACCAAGTTTCTACGACACCCGCAACATTCGGTACCTAGCTGAACGTGAGGCCGGGTATCAGCTTATCGAGCCGCTGGTTCCCGAAGCTGATATTCTGCGGTGCTGACGTTGCCCAGAATTTACGCCACGACTGGCAGTGCAGCAAGGCGCAGAGCGACAATATGAGTAACGCGGGAGCACGCATTATGAAGGTCAACCGCCTGTCACGGAGCAACCGCTCCGTAAACAAGTTTCATCCGTAAAACGGATGACGAGACGTCTTGAGGCAAAAATGCAATGCACGTAAGTTCAGCGGGAAAGCATCTTGAAACGCAAGCGTTCCATAACCATGGCGGATAAAAAAAATGCCGCCAGCATATCCCCAAGGGTATTTCGCGCCGAAGGAATTTCCAAAGTCTACCATATGGGTGAAGTCAGTGTGCCGGCACTCGATAAGGTAGATCTCAGTCTCAGCGAAGGTGAATTTGTCGTCTTGTTGGGTGCATCGGGCTCGGGCAAATCGACGCTACTCAATATTTTGGGTGGGCTTGATACACCGACTGCCGGACGGGTGCTCTTTCGCGGAAGAGACATTTCTACGATGAGCGAAGAAGAGCTGACACAATTTCGCCGCAATCACATCGGCTTTGTTTTTCAGTTCTACAATCTGATACCGAGCCTCACCGCGGGAGAAAATATTGCGCTCGTCACCGATATCGCTCGCGAGCCGATGCAGCCACTTGAGGCAATGCAACTGGTCGGACTCTCTGAACGCATGCACCATTTTCCGGCGCAGCTTTCTGGCGGTGAACAGCAGCGCGTTGCGATCGCGCGTGCGATTGCGAAAAAACCCGATGTATTGCTGTGTGATGAGCCCACCGGAGCGCTTGACTTCAAAACGGGCCGCGTCGTTCTCGAAGCCATCAGTAATGTCAATGAGTCGCTCGGCACCACTACTGTCGTGATCACCCACAATGCATCGATTGCCGGTATGGCCGACCGTGTAATTGAAATGCGCGACGGCAATATCGTCAGCGACCGAAAAAACCGCCGCCGCCAATCGATTTCGGAACTCAGCTGGTGAAAACAATCAACCGCAAGGTATTCCGCGAAATCGGCGGCATGAAAAGCCAAACGGTAACTATCGCGATTGTCGTTGCAGCCGGGGTGGCGTTGTTTGTTGGTTCACTCATTTCGTACGAATCGTTAGGGCGCGCGCGTGAGATTTTCTATACATCATCGGCGTTTGCCGAAGGTTTTGTTTCGCTCAAGAAAGCTCCAAGACACGTCGCGACTCGGGTCGCAGAAGTCAGTGGTGTCGCGCTTGTAGAAGCGCGTATTACTCAAGAGGCAGCTCTCGATTTTCCGCAAGAAAAAGTTCCCTCGGCAGGACGTTTTGTTTCATTCTCAGAAAAGCTCAGCCGGCTCAGTATACGCAGTGGCAAACCGCCCGTGCAGCGCAATGAAGTGATGCTCAGCGAATCGTTCGCGCAGGCCAACAAGCTGACGCCGGGCAGTCGGTTGGTCGCTGTGCTCAACGGGCGCCGGCAAGTGCTGAAGGTTTCGGGTACTGCGCTCTCTCCCGAATTCGTTTATATCTTTCGACCCGGCAGCATCATGCCAGATGATAAACACTATGGCATACTCTGGCTGACGCGAGAGGCCATGGAGAACTATTTCGATTACGGGGGCGCATTCAATGATCTCGCTTTCACGTTTGCTCCCGGTGCCAACCATCGGCATGTGCTAAAATCGATCGATGCAGTGCTGGAGCCTTATGGCGGCTTGGGGGCATACGATCGCGATAAACTTGCATCGTATGCTTTTTTGCGCGATGAGTTCAAGCAGCTGCGCACAAATGTGTTTTTTCTGCCGCTCATCTTTCTCGGTGTTGCCGCGTTTCTTCTGCATATCGTCGCGACCCGACTCATCGCACGTCAGCGTGAGCAGATTGCGTCACTCATGGCGCTTGGCTATGGTCACCGTGACATTGCGGGCCATTATTTGAAGTTGATGCTACTCATCAGTGGCGCAGGTGCTTTGGTTGGTGTCGGTGTTGGATTATGGTTAGGTAACGCCATGACGGCACTCTATGGCGATTTCTACCGTTTTCCTGATTTGCGGACCATTACGAATCCCGTAATCCTCATTGCCGGGTTGATGGTTGGAACTCTCGCCGGTGTCGCCGGCACGTGGTTTTCGGTAAAGCGTGTGCTCAAAATGCAACCCGCGCAGGCAATGCGGCCTCCGGTGCCGGAAAAATTTTCCCAGACTTTTGTCGAACGCTGGTTTAAAAGCATGCCTGCGATCTCGCGCATGTTCCTGCGCAACCTGCTGCGAAGGCCCGTCAGGACCGTTCTCAGTGTTTTGGGCCTGTCAACGTCGGTGATGATTATGGTTCTCGGTCTGTTCTCGACCGACGCCGTGAACTCGATGCTTAGCCTGCAGTTCGACGTCCTAAATCGAGAAAGCATGACGGTTGCATTCTTACGCCCGGTTTCGGCGGCCGCGCTCGACGAAATACGCAGTCAGAAGGGTGTGCAAATGGCCGAAGGGTACCGGCAAGTGCCCGTGCGTCTGCGATCGCGCCAATTTACCAAAGAGATGGTCGTAACGGGTATTCCCGACGATGCGGTGTTGCGCCGCGTTGCTGATCAGGAAAGGCGTGTTGTGGCGATACCGCCAGCGGGAGTACTGCTGAATGCGCTCGTTGCCAAAAAGATGGATATAAAACCCGGCGATAACATACAATTTGAGCTGTTGGAAGGCAATCGCCGCAAGATCACGGTTACCGTGGTACGCCTGATCGACGAAATCATGGGCCAAGGGTGTTACATGAGCCGTGATGCGTTGAGCCATTTACTCGACGAGGCGCCGAGCATCACGGTCGCCGCCCTCAAAGTTGACCTGTTGTATGAAAGTGAAATCATGAATCACCTCAAAGATTCCTCACAAATTGCTTCTATTACTACGCGCGCCAATACGCTGAAGGTCTATTATGATATGATGTCGCGAAGTATGCTGGCGATGGTGACGATCATACTCTTTTTTGCTGCCGCTATCTCGATCGGCATGGTATATAATACCGCAATGATACTGCTGTCCGAGCGAACTTTCGAACTCGGAGCGTTGCGCATACTCGGTTTTACGAAAGCAGAGGTGTTTGAGATGATCGCTTCTGAATTAGGTACAACCATTTTACTTTCGTTGATTCCCGGTTGCATTCTCGGGTATGGATTTTCGTGGTTGCTCATGAGTACGGTCGATACCGAAGAATTTAATTTCAAGGTCATTATCACCAGCCGGTCGTACGTCACCGCAATTCTTACCTCGCTGGCAACCGCGGCGGTGAGTTTCGTCATTCTCTTTTTCCGAATTCGAAAAATGGATTTAGTTTCGGTCTTAAAAATCAGGGAGTAATATGAGTCTCAAAGATAGATTATCTGTCGTCTGGAAAAACCGTTACCTACGATACGGTTCGATTTTCGCGGTGCTCGTTATCGTGCTACTCCTCTTCTACCGCAAGCCTCCGGTACCGACAGAAATCTACCGTGTAGCGCGGGGGACGTATGAAGCGTATATAGAAGAAGACGGCATTACGCGTGTTAAAGAAAAATTTACTGTTTTTTCACCAGCTTCGGGTGTCATGATGCGCCTGAATACGCACGCAGGTGATGCTCTCAAGAAAAATGAACTGATTACGCATGTCATGCTCGACTACATGCGGCCGGTTAAATCACCTGCCAGCGGTACTGTGCTTAAAGTACACCGGGAGAGTGAAGGCCCTATTGAAATGGGTACTCCGATTTTAGATATCGGTGATACCACGAAGTTAGAGATTGTTTCCGAGGTGCTGACCCGCGACGTCGTTGGCCTCAAGCCCAATAACAACGTTGTCATCAGCGGCTGGGGTGGAGGCACCTTGAATGGTAAAATCCGCCTGATTGAGCCGGCGGCTTTCACCAAGGTCTCGACGCTTGGCGTCGAAGAACAGCGAGTGCGTGTGCTGATCGATTTTGACCGCCCAAAAGAAATGGGTGAAGGTTTTCAGGTTCGCTGCCGGCTGATTTCGAAACAGAAGCCCGGCAGCCTCACTGTACCGGTCGGTGCGTTATTTCGCGAGGGTGAATCGTGGGCGCTCTATCGAGTGGTGAAACAGCGCGCGCTCAAAGCGACGGTGAAAATCGCCGATACCAGCGGCAATACCGCACTTGTCGAATCGGGGTTGAACGAGGGTGATGAGGTCGTGCTTTTCCCCAGTGAAAAAATTCGCGATGGTGTCAAGGTGCGGTGAGTTTCGTGCCCGTTGCCGAAACACCCGACGCTTCGCGACAGGCGCAATCGCGCACTCTGCTGCTGTGGATTTCACTGCTGATTGCGTTTATCTTGCCCGGTCTGCACTTCATGCTGATGATTATTCCGGGTTTGCCACCCGACCCGTTGCCGCTGCGCCTCATAACCGCGGCGGTCGTGTTGGTGATCGGCACGGCGTTCTATTTCATCACACAGCTGCAGCGTTACGCGGAACAAGCGATTTTTGTAAACGTCACCTTATTACTTTGTGTTGATATCGTTTTGATCACAAATGCCAAAAATAATCTGATACATATATCTGCCGGATTGCTGGCGATTTTCGGTGCGCAGGTCTTGTTCACGCGGTTTCGTTATTGCCTCGGTTCTTATGGTTTTGCGCTTCTCTTCCAGATCATCTACACTGCGGTGAAGAGCGACATCACCGATTTTCGGAACCTGACGACCGTGTTCATCTACAGTAATGCATATCTCGTGTCGGGTTTGCTCGCCTATCTGCATATTCGTCAGCTCGATCGTGACTTCGCGCAGCGTCGCCAGATTTTTGAACTCAAACAGCAACAGGACGGAGATTACTATCTCACCTCGCTTTTGCTGGAGCCGTTGATCCGCAACGGCGTAAAATCACCTGCGGTCAGCGTTCAGTTTTTTATCGAACAGAAGAAGAAAGTACATTTTCAGGGTAAGGATTTCGAAATTGGCGGCGATTTCTGCGTCGCCGACCGCATCACATTGGGCGGTGAGCCTTACATTTTTTTCTTCAACGGCGACGCTATGGGCAAATCATCGCAGGGGGCCGGCGGTGCACTCGTTACCGGTTCGCTGCTGCATTCGATAATCTCTCGTTCCAAAAAACTCGCGGACACCCAGCTGAGTCCCGTGCGCTGGCTTTCGTCAGTATACCGCGAGATACAGCTAATTATGGAATCCTTCGACGGGTCGATGTACGTGTCCGCGGTTTTCGGCGTTGTCGGGGAAATCAGCGGTGAAATGTTTTACATCAACGCCGAGCACCCGCTGTGCGTACTCGTACGCGACGGCAGGGCCGAATTTGCCGAACCCGAAATCTCGGTACATAAGATCGGCGCACCGTTTCATCTGACGCCGAAGATTTATCACCGTAACCTGCGTCCCGGCGATGTTTTTATCGCCGGTTCAGACGGTCGCGATGATCTGTTACTTTCCGATAACCTTGCCCGCAGTGTCGTGCATGAAAATGAAGAATTTCCCGCGCGGGTCGAAGCCGCGCGCGGCGAGCTCATAGAAATAGCCGACAATATCCGTCGCTCGGGTCAGCTGACCGATGATTTATCGCTGCTGCGCATTGCCTTCCATGGCAATATTCGATGAGTAAGCTTTATACGGTGATCATTCCCGGTTTGGGAAATTCAGGCCCTGAGCACTGGCAGAGCATATGGCAGAATTCGTTACCGCATACCGTGCGCGTCGAACAGCGTGACTGGGAAAATCCCCGCTGGCGCGACTGGGTCGCTGCACTCGAGGCCGTGGTGCAAAACATCGACGGTGATTGTGTATTGGTGGCCCACAGTCTCGGTGTCGCACTCGTTGCCCACTGGGCTCAGGAATTCCATAGCAGCAAAGTGAAGGGTGCGCTTTTGGTTTCGCCCAGCGACGTCGATTCGGCTGAGCACACCCCCGAGAGTGTGCGCAATTTCGCGCCGATGCCGTTGAACCCCCTGCCGTTCCGCAGTAGAGTGGTGGCAAGCAGTGATGATCCTTATGTTGCCATAGCGCGAGCAGAACAATTCGCGAAGGCCTGGGGTGCGGATTTTATCAATATTGGCCCTTGCGGCCATATCAACGCCTCGTCAGGCTTAGGTGACTGGCCGCAGGGACTGCAGTATTTGATTCAGCTCAGCGGCGCGTAGCCGTTAAATCAGTGTTGTCTGTCTTTCACTAAGATTTCGACAACACTCGGGTCTGCAAGCGTCGTGGTGTCACCGAGCGAATCGATTTCACCCGCTGCAATTTTGCGTAGAATACGGCGCATGATTTTTCCGCTGCGTGTCTTCGGCAGGCCCGGCGTAAAATGTATCGCGTCGGGTTTAGCGATCGGGCTAATTTCCTTGGATACCTGCGCAATGAGCTCTTTGCGCAAATCGTCGCTGGGCAAAATACCCTCTTTTAGAATCACATAGGCATAGATGCCTTGACCCTTGATGTCGTGCGGAAAGCCGACGACGGCGGCCTCGGCGACGGATGGGTGCAACACCAGAGCCGATTCAACTTCGGCCGTACCCAAACGGTGGCCGCTGACGTTCATGACGTCGTCGACACGACCGGTGATCCAATAATAGCCGTCTTTGTCGCGCCGGCAACCATCACCGGTGAAATAGTATCCCTTAAAGGTCGAGAAATAGGTGTTGTAAAAACGCTCGGGGTCGCCATATACACCACGCATGATCGATGGCCAAGGAAACTGTATGCAGAGGTTTCCTTCGGTCTCACCTTTGAGCGGTTTGCCGTCACTGTCTACCAGCAGCGGCTGCACGCCAAAGAACGGCAATGTTGCCGAGCCCGGTTTGGTCGGCGTCGCACCGGGAATAGGGGAAATCAGAATGCCGCCGGTTTCTGTCTGCCACCAAGTATCGACAATCGGGCACTTGCCCTTGCCGACGGTGCGGTGATACCACAGCCATGCCTCGGGGTTGATCGGTTCGCCGACCGAACCTAACAGCCGCAGAGATGACAGGTCATGTTTTTTCACAGGGTCATCGCCAAAGCGCATCAGGGCGCGAATCGCCGTCGGCGCTGTATAAAAAATCGAGACACGGTGTTTTTCAATCACACGCCAGAAGCGGCTGACGTCTGGGTAAGTGGGAATTCCCTCGAACATCAGGGATGTCGCCCCGTTGATGAGTGGCCCGTATAAGATGTAGCTATGGCCCGTAACCCAGCCTAAATCCGCCGTGCACCAGTAAGTGTCTTCGTCTTTGATATCAAAAACTATTTTGTGCGTAAACGAGGCGTAGACACCGTAACCGCCCGTGGTGTGCAAGACACCCTTGGGTTTACCCGTCGAGCCCGACGTATAAAGAATAAATAGCGGATCTTCGCTGTCTTGTTCGCTCGGCTTATTGACCGCGTTGACCTTTTCGGCTTCTTCATGCCACCACAGATCGCGGCCGTCGACGACATTGACGTGGTCACCCGTGTGTCGCACAACGAGTACCTTGCGCACATGCCCTGACATTTTATCGAGCGCTTCATCGACGTTGGCCTTGATCGGCACGACTTTGCCGCCGCGGTAGCCGGTGTCGGCGGTGATGACAAAATCGGAGCCCGCGTCGATAATGCGGTCTTTAATCGAGTCTGCCGAAAATCCGCCGAAGATGATCGAGTGTACCGCGCCGATGCGCGCGCACGCGAGCGTTGCCATCGCCAATTCAGGGATCATCGGCATATAAATCGTGACGCGGTCTCCTTTTTTGACGCCGTTGGCTTCGAGAACGTTTGCCATGCGGCAAACTTCAAAATGCAGTTGTTGATAGGTATATGTGCGCGACGGATGCGACGGGTTATCTGCCTCCCAGATAATCGCAGCCTTGTTTTTTCGTTCAGTCGTCAGATGGCGGTCGAGAGCGTTATAACACAAATTGGTTTTGCCGCCGACAAACCACTGATTGTCAGCCTTCGCGAAATTAGATTTCAAAACTGTCTTAAACGGTTTAAACCAGGTGAGTTGCTCTTTGGCGATTTTGGCCCAAAATGCAGTCGGGTTCTTCACCGACTGATTGTAGAGTTTTTTGTATTGTTCAAGTCCTTTGATGTGCGCGTCTTTTACCAGCGCGGGTGCAATCTTTTTCGGGTCGAATTTCGTTTCGCTATGGGTTGCGGCTTTTTTCTGTGGTTTTTTGGCGGCCATATTCCATGAGCCATGAATCTGCAAGCCACGTCAAGGAAAAGGATGCCGAGTAAAAAACAGAATAATCCGCCGCACGATCGCAGGGGACATAATAATCCGCAGGCGAAATGCACAGCGCACAGTTAGTGACACATCGTTCACTAATGTACTCTGATGGACTCTCCATTTTTGGCCTTCAAGACTGTGCACAAAGCATATATCTGCAGACGGGGCCACTCAAAAAAACCTATCTTGGCTGCCGTCGCAGGGAGGGCGCTATGGCTCTGCAGAACGATCTGGTGCAGGCTGCACCGAAAGTTTTGTGCTGGTACGGTGTGCCGATCTTACTTACCGAGTCACAGCGTTTTCACCTGCTGTTGCACGACATTTATCTGCACGCAGCTTCTGGCTCAGACATCGATGCTTTTCCGCAGCTGAACGGCCGAACGACGGCATATGTGTTTTCGTTCGATCACTATGCGCCGACATTGCGCGCGCACAGTGAAACACTACAAATCGCCGCGGCCAAAAAGCTTGCCCGCTATATCAATTCATTCTGCAGCCATAACAGCATAGTGGTGACGCGAACATTGTCTCCGCGCGTTGAAGAGGTTTTTCATCAGGCGGATATATGTTTTGCGCAAAAAGACCTCACTTACGAAAAGCCGTTTTTTCAGTTTCTGCGCACGCATGTATTGCCGTTGTTCCACCGGCATGAGCGCCCGGAGCGAAACTACCTGCGTGTGGTGCCGAAAGAAGTTTCTGAATTCAGGGTATTTCTGAAAAATCTTGGCAGGCCCGGCGATTCAACGCTGACGGCGAGACTTGTTAATCTCAGTCTCAATGGAGTTCAGCTAAAAATGGAAGACTCGCGTTATGCGCATCTCGACCTGCGCGAAGCGATGCAGATTACCATGCGCTCACCGAAAGTGGCGATACGCATCGGCTGCGCCTTCATTACGCGCATAGACACCGCGCGCGACGAAATTGCCGTGAACTTCAATCTGCACGATCGCAGCTTCATCGAAGAACGCGACGCACAGCAGCTGCAGCGCATTGTGCTGCAGACTCTCGAACAGGGCGCGCGCCGCGAATTGATGCGCAAGGCCGAATCGCCGGGCAGTCTCGAAATGAACGAGATTGCCCAAGCGCTTGCGCGCCAAGCGTAAGTTACTTCGCCTTTTTGTTGCGGCGCGACTTTGTCGATTCGGCTTCGCTGGCCGCTACACCCGCTGTCGCCGATGGTTGTGAGATATGCGCGTCGTGACCGTGCGCACCGACGAGCGTCATATCGTAATCAGGCCTGAAGCGCTTTTCAATCCATTCACGCAGCCTGTCGACGTAACCGAAGATGGCCGGGACAAAAAACAGCGTCATGATCGTCGAGAACACAAGACCGCCGATGATCGCAATACCCATCGCCGTGCGCTGTTTTGCTGCTTCGCCGAGCCCCAATGCGAGAGGCAAGGTACCGGCGATCATAGCAAAGGACGTCATCAGAATCGGTCTTAACCGCGCTTTGCCGGCTTCGAAGATCGCGTCGTTCAGGCTCATGCCGCGGCGTACGCGTTGCAGCGCATAGTCGACGAGAAGAATCGAGTTTTTCGTCACGAGTCCCATCAACATGATGAGTCCGATCATACTGAAGATATTGAGCTGTTCGCGGAAAATCGCGAGCGAAAGGAACGCGCCCGATATCGCGGGTATGATCGCAGTCAAAATCGTTACCGGTGTGATAAACGACTCATAGAGCGAAGCCAGAACGAGGTAGATAAACAGCAGCGCGAGGCCAAACGCGAGCATAATATTCTCCATCAGTTCTTTGAGGTCTTCAGCCTGGCCCCAGAAGATATAGCGCACCCCTGGCGGCGGTTTGATTTTCGTATCGAGCAGTTTTTTCGCTTCGTCGACCGCGTTGCCAATAGCGCCACCCGGCGCGAGGTTCGCGTGGATCTTGATAACGCGTGCGCGGTCTTGCCGTGAGATGTTCGACGGGCCTGACTTAACTTCTCCCTTACCGAGAATTTTCAGCGGAATCGGGCGCGATGGTTGGCTCAGGTTGGGAACATAACTCTCGCTGAACGAAGTTTTCAAATCACGCTGATTTTCTTTCAGGCGCATGCGGATGTCATATTCGAGACCACCGTCGTAGAATTTGCCCACAACACCGCCGGCGATATGCAGGCGCAGTTCGTTACCGGCGGCCGATGGGCCGACGCCGACCTGCTGCATCCGCTCCGGGTCGAGCTGCACCTGAAATTCAGGTTTGCCCGTCTGGAAATCTGCAGTGATGTCGCTCAGATCTTTGATGTTGCGCAGTTCTTGCATGACCACCTGCGAATATTTATCGAGTTCTTCGAGATTTTCGCCGCTCACGTTCAGGTTCAGCGGGTATTGCACACCGCCGCCCACGGCGCTATAGTCGTTCACCGACACTTTGGCGTAGGCAAGGTCTTTGAACATATCACGTGCAGCATCTTTTAGCTGCCAAGTTTCGCGCTTGCGCCACTTGCGGTCGACGAGCACGACCCCCAGTTCGCCTTTGTTGGCGACAGCCGTATAATTCGAGCCCGCCACCGATGCGATCAAATGCACCTCAGGCATTTTACGCAGCCTGTTCTCGATTTCATCTGCCATCTTGCGTGAACCTTCGAGACTGGTTCCGGGCGGCATTTCAAAATTCACGAGAAATTCAGGTTGTGTGTTGGGCGGTAAAAACGTCTTCTTAACCGTAAAACACGAACCGCAGTTAACCACCATCACGAGCAAAGAAATGCCGACGGTCACCAACGGACGGCGCAGCGTGAAGCGCATGATCGATGCATAGGTCGCTTCGAGCCAGTCTTGGAATTTGTTAAAATTGCGTATCAGTATGTTGGGTTTTTCATGCACATGGCCGCCGAAATATGCAGAGAGCATCGGCGCGACAGTAATCGCATCAAACAGCGAAATCGCCATGGCGAACACAACCGTCATACCGAGTTGGCGCAAAAACTGCCCGACCATACCCGAAAGAAAACCGACCGGTAAGAACACGGCAATCACCGTCATGGTTGTCGCGATAACCGCGAGTAACACTTCTTGGGTGCCGGTTTCAGCGGCTTTAACCGGATGCTCGCCTTCTTCCATTTTGCGGAAGATATTTTCGCGCACGACGATCGCATCATCGACGAGCAAACCTATCGATAACGATAGCGCCAGCAGGGTAATGACGTTGATTGTAAAACCCATGGCGAGCATGAGAATAAAGGCACCGAGAAGTGAGTTTGGCAGCGCAAGACCGGTGATGACGGTGCTGCGGGTATTGCCGAGAAACAGGTAAACGACAATCACAGCGAGCAGAACGCCGATGATGATCGATTCGCGTACATCTTCGACGTTGATTTTAATCCAGCGCGCGGTATCGCGTATCAGCGCCATTTCAGGTGCTCCTGTAGCTTTTTTGATTTCAGCTTTCAGGTCGCGCAGCAAATCACCCGTCTCATTCGCTTTTGGCTGTTTCATCACCTGATCGTGCAGCGCCTTGAGTTTTGCCGCGATTGCGGGAAAACTTTTGGCCAGGGGATCATCTTCAATTTTTTTGAAATGCACCGCAAGCTTGTCAGCCTTATCGCCTTTGCGGATTCTCTCTTTAAGTTCGTTGAGAGTTTTCAGCGCAGGTGGTCTCAGATCTTCATTGATTTTTTCGACCAGCTTCAGCGTTGCATCTGCAACCGCGACCGTGTTGGCGTTTGATTGTTTGTACACATCAATCAGAAGGGCGGGCTTGCGCTCGCGCACCATCTTGGTCTGATCGATAAGTTTGCCATTGAGGTCGTAAGGATCTTCTTCGACCGGTAAATAGAGCGCCGCTTTGGATTTCGGATCTTCGACCCCATCATAGACCTTGGCGACGCGTTTCAAGAGTAGCGCACTGCCCGCATCGCCGCCGAAAGAAACCACCGTATTTTCAATTTGTTTCATCGTTTCAAAGCGGCCGAGCGTACGGAAGGCGATTTCTTTGTCGCCGGTTTCTTTTTTACCGACGGGTACGTTAGCCCCGTATGAACGCAGGTTATTGGCGATCCACGTCAATGTCATCTGGTTCTGGTTGAGCAGTCGTCGATCGACCTCGATCTGAATTTCGCGTTTTTGCCCGCCGGAAATACGGACGGCGCCGACGCTGGGTATCTGTTCAAAGCGCGGCTTAATGCGTTGATCTACATAGTCATAGAGTTTAGCCGGCGGCATATCAGCGGCGATTGAAAGCCGCACGATCGGTTGGTCTGCCGGGTCGAAGCGTTGTATGAGTGGCTCGTTAATACCTTCGGGCAGATCGCGACGCACGCGTCCAAGCTTATTGCGTACTTGTTGCTCCGCCTCTTTAATATCTTGCCCGAGATAGAACTCGCACATGACAAGCGACACACCTTCCATGTTATCAGAGCTCACGCGTTTGAGGCCTGAGATTGACGCGACTTCTTCTTCTATTTTTTTCGAAATCAGTGTTTCGATCTCTTCGGGCCCCGCGCCTTGGTAGGTCGTCGTGATGGTAATAAAAGGGATATTGACGTCGGGAAAAAGGTCAACGCCGATTCGCTTAAGCGATACGTAACCCGTCGCAAGCATGAGAATCACGAGACTGGCAATGAAAATCGGTCTCTTGATCGAAAACGCGGCTATATTCATAAGTTACAAAATACGCAAGCGAGCGAGCCTTGCCCACAAAAAATTAACCAAATGGTTAATGCTGGTGTGGCTGTTAGATCAAATATCTGAAGGAGTGATTTCTGGCGGAAGAGGGAGCTTAAACGGTTTCATCGGCGGCTTACCCTTTTCGACATAAGTGCCCATGCCTTTAGGTACGGCAACCGTTACCTTCTGCGCAGAAACATCCACCTGCCCTTCGTGGCAGGCGAGACCGGTGTCTTTTTTCGTTGCCGAAAGTTCGAAAACGGTTCCACGCACGGCGGCCACTGCTGAAGGAGTGCGTACAGATAACTGCCCGCCAAACTTGCGCATACTTTCAGCCTGAGCCTGAAGGCGGCCTTCTTGCAAGGTGAAGATGACATCTTTCGAATTTTTATCCACCTTATTGACTATGATAAAACTTTCGGGTTGCAGACGCAGCACCGTCATGTTGCTCAGTTGCAGGTGCACGCTCGACAAGGGCCCCGTTTTTATCTGGTCTTCGGAAAATAAACCGAGCTTGATAAACACCTCTTTCCAAGTATTTTCCTGTGCGCGGGCATATTGTGCCTTGCCCGATTTGTAGATAACAACGGCGGCGGGTTTTTTGCCGAGATTTGCGGGCACCTTCAGTTTCATGCCGGGCTGAATGAGATTGGGGTTGGCAACCTTGTTGTATTTCAGCAGTGCTGGCCATTGGCTCGGATCTTCAAGGTACTTTTTTGAAATTTTAGAAAGCGTATCGCCGGGTTTTACTTCAATGATCTGCAGCTTCTCTGCCTCAGATTGTGCAAACAGACCCAGTGTGCCTGCCGTCGTGAACAATAAACATACAATTAACCTGAATTTCATATTGTTTCTCTTAACAGGAAGGACGATCGCTTTGCGCCTGTCACGACAACAAAAAAATCTTTCTGTAGCACGACCGGCTTTTTGCTTTACAGAGTGAATTTCCCGTTGTATTTTCCGCGCTCGATGGTTCAGACGTTCCGGCGATTACCTTTGTTATCACAGAACATACTGCTCGGTTTAATGACCATGGCGATTGGTATGCCGATCTATACGGTGCCAAATATCCTTTTTGGTGAGCGTCCGGGCATGAGTCTAGCAACATTTTTGGATGACATGGTGCCGTTCGCTCCTTGGACGATTCTCGGCTATGCGTTGGTTTACGTCTTCATTTTTTTGCCGGTTTTTACGATACGGCATCGACCCATCTTTGTGCGTATGATCATGGGATTTCTCCTGTGCAGCTTTATCGCCTTACCGTTTTTTATTTTTATGCCGGTGCGCATGCCGCGACCCGGTATACCGACGCAAGAGAGTCTCTTTTATTGGGGGGTCGCGTTCAACTATGTGCTCGATAAACCGGTGAATTGTTTCCCGAGTCTGCACGTCGCCAACGCCGTATTCGCTACGGTTTGCTGCATTAAGTTGTCGCCGCGCGTCGGCCTTTGGGGCATCATCGGTTCGCTATTTATAGCAATCTCAACGGCGACGCTGCGGCAGCACTTCATTGCCGATGTGGTCGCTGGAGCCGCAATTGCGATCACTTCTTATTTTCTCGTAGTGCATGGCAGCATTAAAAAATACCTTCTGACCGAGCCGGCTGAAGCGCTGATTTTTCCTCCGCGCACAGCGTTATGGGTGTTCTATCTCTATTTGATATTTCTCGGCATCTGTGCGGTCTTGTTCTTTGCCGGTCTGCGGTTTCCCCCGGTACTGCCGACGAACTGACGCACGGCGCAGTGATTCCAAAAAATGTCGCCGCCGGGTTACGCGGCGGTGGGCGCGCGATTTTTCAGGGGGCATCGCAACGCAGAAAGCAGCAAAGCGACTTGCTCGCAAGTCGCGGAGCGCTTCAGTAGCAACTTTGCGACGCGAAGTTGCGAGGCTTTCTGCTTTGCGATGCGGGCGGTGTGTCGGAGGTTCGGGGTTACCCCCTAAAAAATTGCGCACCCGCGGCGGTTCGCGTTTTCTTTATTGACGCATTATCTCATGCTATGCCGGGCTTCAGTCCATGAAATACACTAAGCTGAAACTTATCCTCGCGACCGCAGCAGCATTGAGCTTTGCCGCCTGCGGAAAGAAAAAAACCGAAGATGCATCGAAACCCCAGGCAAAAATCGCCTATGCGATTTATCAGTTGGGCGTCTATGACACAACTACCGCAAAAAAAGCGTCAGAATGGCTTAACCGGGCAGAAATGGTTACGGTGTTAGAAACGGTAAAGGCGCCAGATCCGAAGAATGAAGGCAAAACAAAAGAAATGGCGAAAATTGAGCGCACAACGGGCAAACAAGGTTATGTGGATGCAGCAAGTCTTGAAAGCAAAGCCTTTGTTGTGATTGGTGCTTTAGAAGTATTTAACGTCAATCAGGCTTCTGCAAAGAAACTCGCAACGGTGCCTGCGGGGCACGTTGGTTTCGTCGTTGAAGAAAAAGGTGACTGGGTGAAAGTTCGTTTCGGTTACAAAGTAAATGAAAAATGGAATAATGCGGCTGATAGTCTCAAATGGGTAGACCAAAAATGGGCGCAGTTGAGCGCCGTAAGTTATGATCCAGCGGCGATTGGTCAGGGCATCGAGTTAGAAAATGCGATGCGCAAATACCTCGACGCCGACGCGGCGAAGAAAGCTGCCGGCAAGAAAGAACTCGAAGCCATTGTCAACGACGGCAAATCGCAGTTTGTGAGTGTTGCTAAAGACGCTCTCTCTGCAGAAGCCTCGGCAGAAAAACCCGCGGAAAACAAGCCGGCGGAGACAAAACCCGCCGAGGGCAAACCCGCGGGCGAAAACTAAAATAACAGTACATGGCTCGCCGTAAACAACGCTCAGAACCGTCAGTTTTTATCGTTAACCCGCAGGCGGGGGGCGGTAAGTCAGACAAGCAGCTGAAAGCCTTGCTTGCTGAGATCGAATCTATTTACG
>JAEUSA010000079.1 GCA_016788945.1 Leptospiraceae bacterium | reverse complement strand
TGGCGCGCGGCATGAATAAGCCGTGCATCGTCGGTTGCAGCGCGCTCGAAGTCGATTACAAAAACGGTACTCTCGAGTTTAACGCAGGCACACCCAAGGCGGTGAAACTGAAAGAAGGGGATCATATTTCCATCGACGGTTTTACCGGTCAGGTGCTGAACGCGGCATTGAAAACTATTCCGAGTGAACTCGAGCAGGTGTTTGTTTCAAAAACCATGCCGATTGAAAAATCTCTGCTCGCACAGCAGTACGCCCGCATCATGGAATGGTCTGATAAATTTAGCCGCCTCAAGGTGCGCACCAACGCCGACACGCCTGAAGATGCGGCAGTCGCACGCAGTTATGGCGCGCAGGGAATCGGCCTTTGCCGCACTGAACATATGTTCTTCGCTGAAGAGCGCATCGCCGCCATGCGCGAAATGATTCTCTCTTCGACTCTTGAAGAACGCGAAAAGGCGCTGGCAAAACTTTTACCTTACCAGCGAGCAGACTTTAAGGGTATCTTTACCGCCATGGAAGGCCTCTCGGTGACCGTACGCCTACTCGACCCGCCGCTGCATGAATTTCTGCCTCACGAAGAAAGTCAAATCGACGAACTGGCCAAGGCGTTCGGCAAGACCGCGCAATATGTGCGCAAAAAGATTGATGATCTGAAAGAATTTAACCCGATGCTCGGTCACCGCGGTTGCCGCCTCGGCGTGACTTATCCCGAGATTACTGCGATGCAGACACGCGCGATTATCGAAGCCGCTGCAGAACTAATCAAAGAAGGTAAAAAAGTATTTCCGGAGATTATGGTACCGCTTGTTGGTCACTACAAAGAACTCGCGAATCAAGCGAAGGTTATCCGCGAAACCGCCGACGCTGTACAAAAAGAAAGGGGTGTGAAGGTCGAATATGCACTCGGCACCATGATTGAAGTGCCGCGCGCCGCAGTCACTGCAGACGAAATCGCGCAACACGCCGAGTTTTTCAGCTTTGGCACAAACGACCTGACGCAGATGACGTCGGGTTTTTCACGCGACGACTCTGAACACTTTCTGCCGTATTACATCGAAAAAGGCATTTATCCGCAAAACCCGTTCCAAGTCTTCGACTGGGAGGGCGTCGGTAAACTCATCGAAATCGCGATTGAGCGCGGTCGCAAAACAAATCCGAAAATCAAACTCGGCGTATGCGGCGAACATGGGGGAGATCCCGATTCGATCGGTTATTGCCACCGCGTCGGGCTCGACTATGTGTCGTGCTCACCTTACCGTGTACCAATCGCACGGCTTGCGGCGGCACAGGCCGCTCTGCGCTGATTACTGAGCGCAGAGCGACTGCTTGACCTCGCCGACGTGGTTTTCGTAGGCCCAGACCGCTGAGCGGAACTTCGGCCAGTTTTTTTGCTTTAACCCAGTCTGCATCGTCTTCGTCAAAGAAATCATCTGTTTATCGCCGCCTGCTTCGATGAGCGCGGCAACCATCTGCTGGTAGCTCGCGAGGTCGGCTTTCTGCTTTCTGAAATCGAACTTTGCGGGCATGCTGTCTTTCAGCTGTGTGAGCGCAGTCGCAAATTCGCTCAACGCCTGGCATTGTTCGTTATGTTCTTCGGGCTTAACGGGCTCAGCCGTTACCAGTTCAACCTGTGGTGTCTGTGTCGCATTACCTTTGACCAGTTCGTATTGGGGATCTTGCGTTTTTTGTTGCGGACTGTTAATCATAATCTGGCGCGACGACAGTTTCATGATGTTATCCCAACTGGCATTGCCGTTCTTCACCTCGCTGCGCACGATAGAAAGAAACCGGCTGGTGAACGCACCACCGACACCGTCTTGGCCAAATGAAAACTGGCCAACCTGCGAACCCGACGCATAGATGCGGCCCGAGAATTCGACAAACAACTTACGCCACGCAGCATCTTGGTCGGGGCGCATTGCACGGCTGTTCACTCCGTCGGCAGGCAAATCGATATAGTTATTGCACGAATCGCTGATAGCAAGCACCATGCGCGGATTTTTTGCGTTAATGGTGTCGATCACCCATTGAAAATCGACACCCTTCTGCCCCGCGTCGGGAATATAGAGCAGCGGCCAACGGGTCTTTACCTGCTGCGTGCGGAAACCGTGTCCTGAATAATAAAAAATCACGGCATCGTCAGCTTCTATCTTCAGAGCCTGTACCGCCGCCATAATCGTTCTGGACTTCAGCGCTGCACCCTTGATCGTTTTGAGATCGAGTTCGAGACCAGTTTTAGCAGAAACATCACGCACAAATGCTTCAAAATTGGCGATGTCAGTCACAACCGATTTACCAATCGAACGATCGTTCGTATCGCCGACAACCAACACCCGCAGCGAACCCGCCGACAAGGCGCCGGCACTCAGCAGAAATACGGCCGCAAGCCGGCCCAAAAACGGAAGCGCGCGCATTATTTACCTTCTTTCAGCGCTGACAGATTGCGATCACCCGGAAAAACTTCGCGTGCTAAAGACAGCATCTCGCGTCTGGCGGCGTCAAAATCCTCGAGATTGCCGGCCTTGCCCTCGCGACCAAAACTCACTTCATTGCACGAAAAACAAAACAGCGCGTGTGCTTGCTTGCCCGCCTTTTCGAAAATGAAGCCGACATAAGGTACGAACATACATTTCTTCGCAAGATTAAAATCATAGGTTTTCTCGTTGAAGATTACAGCCTGCAGGCGTTTAACCTGATCTGCGCTGAGCAATTTGCCCTTCTTGATGATCGCGTAACTTTCGAGATTTTCCGCATTCGCGCCCGACCCTTGTTCTGAATTGACAATTACAGGAATCACGCGCTGCGGATCTGCGTACACCTCGGTACCAGCGAGTAATTTATCCACTTCGGCAGTCACCTTTCCGCTAAACATGGATTTATCCCCCTCGGCACCCTGGCCTGATTTGCAATTCAGCGAAAGCACCAGCATGGCCGCTATACACGCTATTATTTTTTTCATGGCGACATATACCCGGCTCGGGTACGAAGTCAATTCTTTACGCTGCTCAGTGCTTTGGCAAAAGTCAGACGGAATTCTTCGCGCTGATCAGTAAGATAGGGTTGCATCGGTAAATTGCCCCACACGGGTTTCGGCCAGGCCGCATCATCGGTATATCTCGCCACGACGTGCACGTGCAATTGCGGCACCACATTACCGAGAGCTGCGACATTCAGCTTGTGTGGATTAAAACCGGCGCGCAAGGCACGGCTTACGAGCGCAATTTCTTCCATCAGCTGCCGTTGCGCATCGGTACTGAGGTCGATGGTGTCGCGCGCCCCATCGACGCGGGGCACCAGCACCAGCCAGGGCAGCGCAGCGACATCCATCGCCCTGACCGCACACAGCGAAAGCTCAGCGAGTGCGAACGTGTCTTTTTCGAGTTGCGCGTGTAAGACAAAACTTTCAGGCATACTGAATTAGATCGCTGAACGCTGTGAGCTTGATTTCAAACTCGTTGATCTCACCTATCGGCGCATGACCATATTCGCACCAGGCAAAATCACACCGCACTGCGCGCGCAGCTTCGAAATCGCTCAGACGGTCGCCGACCATGAGCATTTTGGCTACCGGTATGCCTATTGCCGCATAAGACAGCATGATATCATTTTTGCTTTTGATTTTTACTCCATCGATATAGGTCGGATGCACAACGTAGCCGAGCACTTTACAATAATCGAGTATCGCCTCGATGTAACGCCGGCGCCCGTTCGATGCGACCAGTATCTTACCGCCGCGCGCCGCTATCGCCTCGATCGTTGCCGAAACTGCCGGATAATATTCACCTTCGCCGTGAGAAATCCGTTCGCAGAGTATGTCGAGTACCGAATCGGAGAGCGTGTCACGCCCGGTTTCAGGCAACAGAGGGAACAGGTTCTCAAAGATTTTTTTTACCGGTTTGCCGATTTCGAGCATAATGCGCTCGCGCACCGGACACTCGAGCGACCCGCCCTGTGTGGCGTTGTAGCGATCGATCGCCTCTTTGTATGTAGGGTAAATTATCTCTTCGGAAGAAAAAATGGTGCCGTCGATGTCGAGGGCAAAGTATTCATAACGCATCGTCAGGGTTTGTAGTGAATGGGTACCTCAATCTCGTAACCGAGATTCTGGCCGTCTTTTTTGTATGGTGGGCATTTCTTCGCGCCGAACGCGCGGCTGCCGGCTTTGATGAATAGCTTGCGCATCTGCGGTAATATGTCGTCGTCGAGCCCCTGCGGAAATTCCACCGAAATCGGCGTATCAGAGATAACGTTGCCGAATTTATCTACCACAAGCTTTACGGTCACAATGGCGAGGGTGACGTGCGGTCTCGCCTCAGGCGGAAAGTTTTTTACCGCACAACGGCCAATATCAGGAATTTCTTCGGTTGAGCTGAGCTGTACCGGCGGAGCGGTATCGACTTCATGTTTGGCCGGTGGCACATTCTTTTCCACCGGGGCAGAAGTATCTTTCGGCATTACCGGCTCGGCTTTCACCTTGTCTGCGGCGGGCTGTGCATCTTTTTTGGGAGCTTCGGCGATCGCCGGCTTACCCTGCAGTGGCTCGCTGACCTGTTGCCCGACTGACGGGCCGCAAGGTCGCAGATAAAAAAATACCGCGACGACGGCGGCGATGAGCACAAGAGCAACGATCAGATTACGTCGGGACATGATAAATGTGAGATCTGTCAATCGAGCCTAATTGTAAAGCTCATAACTCAGCGGCACTTCTAGTTTATAACCCGTCGCAACACCATTCGCGTACCATACCGGGCAGCGTCGGCCCATGAGCGAAGCCCGGCCCGCACTCATGAAGAGTTTTTTCATACGGTCTTTCAGCTCGGGCGGAAGATTTTTTTTGAAATTTACGTAGAGCGGTTTGGCTTCGCGCACCATACCCGATTTGTCGACGAGTATACTCATCAGCACGAGCGCTTCTTCGACGTATTGTTTTGCCTCGGCGGGAAAATTACGTACTGCACAGCGTGCAATATTCGGCGCATTACCGCCACTGCCCGTGCCTTCGACATCGAGATCGACCACACCTTCGCCGTCGATCGAGCCGCCCGCTTCGTTGGCAGGCAAGGCACTGGCATCTTTCTTTTCTTTTACGAATTGGTTACCAAATACCTCGTCGATTTCGATCACCGGCGCGCGGCGCGCGCGCGGCTTAAAATCACCAAGGTCAATCGAGGCCGAACTGTAGGGAATCTCCCGCGCTTCGCCCTGATAACTGAAAGTCAGGTAGGTTATGATCTCGGCGATTAAGACAACGGCTATCGCAATAATCAGATATTTGCGCTTTTTGCCATCGGGAGTTTCGGCGAAAGAATTCGACAGCCCGGCGTAGACATGCTCGCCCGACGATAGCGTAATACCGCCAAGATCGCTCACCCCGCCAAGACAAGCGGCAAAAACAGGCGGACAAGATTTTTCAGCGTGCAGGCTGGACGCGCTCTAGCTCATGCGCTTGTTGGTCAGCACTTTCTTTTCCGGCGGGCAGGTTGTACATTCGGCATAAATCGTCAGGTGGTGCTTGCGCATTTTGAACCCGCTCTTGAGGGTTATTTTTTCTTTAAGGCTTTCCAGATTCGGATCGGAAAACTCGATGATTTTGCCGCAATCCATGCAGACAATGTGGTCGTGGTGTTCATGCCCCGGGGTATGTTCGTAAAATTTATAGTCTTTGCCGAAATCGTGCTCTTCGATCAGCTTGAGGTCGAGCATCATCTGTATCACGCGGTACGCTGTCGCTTGTGATACCTTCTTGCCTTTTTCACGAAAGCTCGCGATCAAATCTTCGACGGTAAAGTGTTCATGCGTGCGAAAAATCCAGTCGGCGATTTCGTCGCGCTGCGGTGTGGATTTATACTGGTTCTGCAGCATGCGCTCCTTCAGCAGCGACATTTCGCGCGAAATACTTTCAGGGCGCTTTTCCATGGTTCAGCCCCGGTGCAAAAATTGCATCGTCAAGCTTTATCAGCAACACGATGCGCACAACGCCGGCAGACAGGTGATTGACCGTCTGCCCGTGTTTTTTTTAGCTATTGCATTGAAAAGAAATTAGGCTCGTTTCCCCGGTCTCTACTGTTCGCGGCGATTTGCGGCGTTGCCTATGGTTTTGCCACGCAATTCTTTGCGCGGTTCTTTCTGAAAAACTCACAGAACTTCGGGACGGCGATGATCGTCATGTCGCTGTCTTACGTATTCATTTTGCCCGCGGTTATTGGCATGGTGCATGTTTATATCCGCACACGCGAACGCCTGATCAGCTATACGGCAGCAATTTTTGAGCCGATGTTACCTGCCCTGCTATGTATGGTATTATCCCTCATCGTGCATTGGGAGGGGACTATCTGCCTCGTGATGGCGTTTCCCGTCATGCTTTTGCTCGCTGGTTTTGGCGGCCTGATGCTGCGCCTCGTGCTTGGTTCGCGCAGCAAACATTTTATTTTTGCGACTTTTACCCTGATGCCCGTACCGCTCTCATTCGCCGAGCAGGCTGTGCCGTTACCGGCTGAAAAACAGATCGTCGCCAATGAGATTTTCATTCGCGCGGATGCAAGTCGCGTGTGGAAAAAAATTGTCCGCGTCGAAAAAATTACCGAGCCGCAAAATAGTATGTTTTTTACCATGGGTTTTCCCAAACCCGTCGAAGCGCTGTTGAGCGGCGATGGTGTCGGACAAACCAGACTGGCGACTTTTGAGCGCGGCCTGCAATTTGTCGAAACAGTTACCGACTGGCGCGAAAACCGGCGGCTGTCGTTTACAATCAAGGCCGACCCGAATATGACACCGCTCACCACACTTGACGAACACGTCACGGTAGGCGGTGCGTTCTTCGACGTTCTAAGCGGTACTTATGAAATTTATCCCGCGCAGGGCGGGGTCAGACTGAAACTTTACAGTGAGCACCGCATCTCAACACACTTTAATTTCTATGCCCGGCTGTGGAGCAGGTATCTGATGAGTGAAATACAGGAGAATATCCTGCACGTCATCAAGCAACGCGCCGAAAGAACGGATTGAGAAATTACGGCGCGCTTATGACACCGCGGGTTGCGCCGCCGTTTCGCTCGCAAGAAATATTTTGACGGCTACCGCACCGACCGCTTTGGTCGACGCCGCATCGACACCTGCCGCAACAACACCGCCCGCAATCGGCACGAGTCGGGCAAAATTCGACGCGCTGCTCAGACCCAGTTTTGCCAATAATCGCGCGGCTGCCGAAGTTGCCATTTTGCGCGCGACGAGTCCGGTGAGCCCCGCAATCGCCGCGGCGGTTACCCGCTCGCCAAGCTTGATACCCGCGTCTTTCAGCAAATCGGCCGCGCCGGCGCCGAGCAGACTCGCATAAATGAGCGTACGCACCTTATCTGAATGCACATCGTAACCACCAAGGATAGCCACCGCCGCAATCATGCGCAGCTGAATATAGATCACTGAAGTAATATTAGCCGGCAAAGCGACTGGCAGTGCTGCGGCGCCAGCAATATTCGTGACAAAACCAGAAGTTGCAGCTTTGGTCATCTGCCAAGCGATCAGGTCATCGGCGGCGCGTTTGGGATCGCCCCCATTCTTCTCGAGGTATTCCTGTGCCATCGTTTGCGCCGAACTGAATACGCCGAAGCCATTGAGCACTTGGACGTACGCAGCATCGAGCAACTGCAGCATCGGACCCTGATCGCCTGCAGCCATTTTTGTTTTTACTCTTCGCCTTTAGGGGCTTTTTTCTTTTTGCGTGGCTTTTCGCCCTGATCGTCCCCGTCGTCGCGCGGCCCCATCATGCCGCCTTTTTCCATCATTTTTTCATGATGCGCCTTCATCTCTTCTTGCGTGATAAAACCGTCTTTATCTGCGTCCAGTTCACTGAAGCGCTTATCGTGGTGTGCCTGCCATTCTTGTTTCGACACTTTACCGTCTTTGTCGGTATCCATCATTTGAAACATATGGCCCATCATCGGCCCTTTCGGTCCTTTGCGACCCTTGCGCATGCGCATGCGCCCTTCACCCGGTTCCATCGCCATGATCGAAGCTGCTGCGAGCAACAGCAACATGCCTAATGTAGTTTTCATAATACGGCATCGGGTACACTGCGGCGGCATAGACAAGCCGTTTTTGAAATCCGCATTCAATAAAGAGTTTTCACGATCGCGATCGCCCCGACCATTACCACGCACTGCTTATGAAAAAGTGCGATCTACACGGCTTTGTCACCTATCGCATGCCTGAAGGCATTATACGCACCGAAGCCAAAGCGGGCGTCGACATCGTACTGGGGTTTGCGATCGAAAATAGCCTCGTCGTCAACGAGTTATGCCGAGGGCGCAAGACGCCGCTACTGATTGATCTCAAAAATCTGAAATCCATCACGCCGCAGGCACGGGCATACTTTTCGGCGCGCGACCGCGAAACCGATATAAGTGCTTTTGCCTTTCTCATCCACTCAGCTTTTCAGCGTATGGTGGGTAATATTTTCATTCAATTCAACAATCCGCCGATACCGACACGGCTTTTTACCGATGAGACGGCAGCGCTGGAATGGCTGCGTTCGCAGCTACCCGCAAAGTCTTGACACGGCCGCACCTTTGCCGAATACCCCGTCATATAAATGATCAGTATCGACGGCATTGTCAATGCCATACAATCTATTCACGAGCCCTACACCTACCTGCTTGTGTTCGGTATACTTCTGTTGTGCGGTTTTGGCCTGCCGATACCTGAAGACATCACATTGATTGCCGGCGGATTAATGGCGTATTACAAAAAAGCCGACGTCTACGTCATGATCGCCGTGGGGCTCGCGGGTGTAATGCTCGGCGACGGCGCCATGTTCCAGATTGGTAAGCGTTTCGGCTACCGCGTTTTCGAGTGGCGCTGGATGGCAAAAATTATGCATGCCGAACGGCTCGAGATCGTCAAAGACAAGCTCAAGAACCACGGCTATAAGGTGATCTTTTCCGCGCGTTTTATGCCCGGAGTGCGGTCGCTGGTGTTTCTGTCATCGGGCGCACTCGGTATTCCATTTCGCATCTTTTTATTGTTCGACGGGCTTGCGGCATTGATCTCGGTACCCGCGATCGTCTATTCCTGCTACTTTTTCGGCAACCAGATCAATAACGCGGTGGGAGTCATCAAGAACGTCGAACACGGCATTCTGGTGGTGATTGGCCTCGCCATATTGTATTTCGTGGTGAAATACATATTGAAAAAGCGGCGCGAACGCAAAGAAGCAGAAAACTATTAACGTTCGCTGTTTATTCCGCTGATTTCACCGGCGGTGAATAACCCGCCTCAAAGATCGACGTGCACTGCACTGGACCAAGGACCGAAATCGCGCCCGACAATCGCGCGCGCGCGGTAGGTATTTGTCGCATTGGCTAAGGGCAATAGATCTACGCATTCACTCTGTGGCACCGAGCGCGACACAAAGATCCACTTCCCCTGCGGGTCATCCCAACGGGCGACCTGGTAACCATTGGTTCCCTTGATGTCCATCCAGTCGATGAGGACGCGTCCGTTTTTATATTTCGCGTGAATACTCTGTATCACTGCTTTGTCTGCCTCGAGCGCCAGTGGCTCTCGTCCTTCAACGACAGACTTTTGCCGGCGTTCTTCGGCCATGGTCTGCACTTGGTGAGCAATATCGGGGAATTTTGCCAGCACGCTGTCGAAGGTAAACTTATCCAGAGTATATAAATCACAATAGTCTGCCGCGCGCACGCTCGCCGTCCGCTCGCTGCTGAAGAGCAGCGCAATTTCGCCGAAGAAGCTGCCATCAGAAAGCGTCGCAAACACGGTCTTGCCATCTTCAGATACAATTTCGACCCGGCCGCGACTGATGAAGTACATCTGATCGCCCATATCGCCTTTGCGGAAAATGTAGTCACCGGGAGTATACAGCGCGGGCTTAAGGTTAAGGACAATCTGGCGAATCAGATCATCGGGGGCCCCTTTGAACATCGGTACTTTTTCGATGATGTCACGATTGAGATGCAGCGCAACCTGCAGTTTCAAAGAAGAAGGCAGATCTTCAAGTACTGATGATTCATCGAAACCACGCCGGTTGTTCCATAGGTAATCATAATAGGTACGAATACTATCCTGCAAGTCGTTTGGAACGTCACGATACTGCATGAACGTCTGAATTTTTTCCATCTTTGCCCGAAATTGCGTGCGCGCAAGATCGCTATTGGCAAGCATGCTGGCCAAATTACCAATGATGTAACCGTACATGCCCGCACCCGTGAGCTGCACGAACATCGTATAGATGGTCTGCGGGTTCGTCGACGGGGTAATGTCGCCGTACCCGATCGTCGTAATCGTCGTCATCGTCCAATACAGAGCTTTCAGGTAATTCGTGTAATGATCGAGTTTATCATCGATCTTACCCAACGCGAGCCAACCACACGAAACCCAGTGCGCAATAATCAGAACGACGAAAATCGTGAAAAACAGGCGAACGATGCCGGGGTTAAAGAGTTCCTTTTTGCGCGTCTTTTCCAGAAAGGGGAAAATATGGTATAGTCGCAGCATGCGCACTTGTAGCAGAATCTGAATGTAACGCGGTGAAAAAAGGCGCAATGAGCGCGCTGCGTTCGACGCCTCAGAGAGCCATCCACCTGAAAAAATCAGGTCGAAGGGCGTCGCCGCAATCAGGTCGACGATGAACCAGCTGCGCAGGTATTTGATCGCGATTTTTTTCTTTGAGGTGACTTCTTCACCGTCGACAGTTATCGAAGTAAAAAAAGTGACAATAATATCGATCGAAAAAATAACGGGATAAAACAGGTTTATGATCTTGACCCAGTCGGGCGCCGGATATTTCAATGCAAGATGCAGCGGCACCTCGAGGGCTGCAAATAGCGTTACAATGAGCAGCAGCGCATCAAA
Source organism: Leptospiraceae bacterium (assembly GCA_016788945.1). Lineage (GTDB taxonomy): Bacteria > Spirochaetota > Leptospiria > Turneriellales > Turneriellaceae > Turneriella. Next base: position 19,980 of record JAEUSA010000079.1, on the reverse strand, counting down.
ATAGCGCTTGGTGACATTATCTTGCCTGATGATCATAGCCGAACCGGGAACTTATCCGATTATCGGCCTGCCTTGGCAGGAAATGAACTGCTTCGGCTGAACTTAGGGCTATTTCAGGTAGGTGAGCGCTTCGGGAATCGGGTAGGTATAGAGCATAACGGGGGTCTCGCCCAGTTCTTCTAAGCTTGTTACGGCTTTGACTATGGGTTCGATCTGCGTGGGTGCCAGACTCGCTAAAATAATCTCGCGTTCGTCGCTTTTTTCCAGCGTATGCGCATGCGCCTGCTGCGGGTATGCATTGGCATAAATAACCGATGTCCCGCCGGCACCAGCTTCCATCGCCGCGAGTGAAACTGCATCGCCGAGGCCGCGCTTTACAATAATGTTGAGCCCCATCAGGTTAGTGAGTTTCTTGCGCTCTTTCTTGACCGAAGTCTGCACGGTACCGCTGGCCCGCCAATTGGTATTCCCCTGCAACTGATCTATCGCCTTGATAATTTGTTCCATTGTCGCGGGGTACGGCGTTGTATTCTGCCAGCTGATGGTATTAATGAGACCCTTTTCCACATGGCGCGTTGATATGAAACCCATCGCTGGCTGATCGAGTTTGCCCCGATCAACCATAATTTCAAAGATGCGTTCTGCTTCGGCCGAACCGACGACAACCTCTAAAAGCTCTTTTTTCGGATTAATCGCGAGCTGAAGCATGAAGTTCAGACGGTCACGAATACCGTGACCATAGCCGAAGCTGATCGCTGGTGAGGGACTGCCGGCCTGCATTGCCCCGCGCGCGATTTCTTCAGCGCTGCCCCGCTGGCTGATACAGGTTATCGCGATCAAGTCTTTCTGGAACTCGAAATCGTTTTTTGCCGTTGCGGTGATAGTGCTTTCGGTAAAGACGGACGCCCCTTTCAGCCAGAAGTCATGAATGTGGCTCGCGTAAATTGCTCCCCCGCCGAAATGGTCGAGCTTGCCTTTGGCGATCAGCTGGGTCATGATGCTGTCGCAATGCGCCCCTGGCACCATGAGGTAGAGCAGATCAAGCGATGGTGAAATGCCGGATAACTTGAAGAATCCGACTTGTTTGCCGTGCATCAGACCGCGCCCGCTAGCAACAAACGTTGGTTTGACACCTAACTCAATTGCCAGTTCAACGAGGGCCTTGCTTTTCTCGCGATCAACAATGACCGTGATGAGATAGTAATTCGTAAAATGATGGTAATTCTGGATCATCAGCCTTCTGTCTTTTCCCGCGGCATTTTTAAGCGAATATAAAGGCCAAGCAGAAGAATGTTCATCACCGGATAAGCCGATGCGAGTGCCAATACGCCAAACCCCTCACCGGCACCTGTGGCGCCACTGAGCGAGAGGCCTATTGCCAGTTTGAGCGGTACGGTGACCGGCCCCGTCGTGACAGCGCCGCCATCCCAAGCTATGTTGACATATTTTTCTTCGTTCACAATCGTGAGTATCAACAAAAGCGCATAAGGCGGCAACAGCAGGTATAACAGGTCTATGCCATAAAGCAGCGAGGCAATTCCGAGCCCCGCACCGACGCCAACACCAATAGCTACCGCTTGGCTGAATAAATTCTTTTTGAATGCTCCCTGCGTTACGTCTTCGACCTGCTGACCCAACACGTTGAACGCGGGTTCGGCGAGCGTCGCGCCATAACCAAGAATTAAGGCAAAGATGAGTACGATTACCTTGCCGATACCCGACTGGTAAAGCGGCGCCGTGGCGTCGATGGGTGGCTTGGCATCGGGAAGAAATGCATTCGGCAATGTGTCACCGACCTGATTGCCCAATTCGCTCAAACCAATCGCCAGACCCGAGTTGAACAGGAACAGACCAACGATGGCGAAAAAAATAGCCAGCACTAGCTGCGCGTTTTGTATCCCGCGCTCTTTCAGAAAAAAGCGCATGACAACGAAAAGAAAGGTAAAGATCGGCAGAATGGCCTGCACGCCAACGGTAGTGGCATCGATCAGAATCTGAATTTTTGAAGGCGCAGCGACGGCCGCGGTTGCAGCGGCGACCGCTGCTGGAGCATGAGCCGCATCGTGATGTCCTGATTCAAAAAAGGAGAGCGCAAAAGTGAGCAGTACGACCATCGTGATCGGTATGATCGAGATTAACCCTACCATGCCAAAGCCGGCCATACCACCGTCGCCGCGGCCAGTCGCGCGACAAACTCCGAGGCCCAGCGCCAGCACCAAAGGACATAGAACGGGACCGACAATGACTGCTCCGGTATCCCAAGCGAGACCAATGGCTTCTTTCAGTTGCTTATTTTGCGACGCGACCAGTGTCAGTACAATCGCCGTTCCGATGAGGGGCAATACAATGGGCTTGAGGCTCCAACCATAAAGAAAGCGCATTGTCCCGATGACTACGGCGATGCCGACACCGAACGCGACAGTAAATATCAGGTAGAAAGGCTTACCTTTCAGCAATTTATAGAGCAACGGCGAATGCGATTCTTGTAATCCCGAACCCGCTTGTTGCAGGCTGCCAATGACGGGTTCACCAAACGCCGCGAGCACACCGAGCACGAAGGCAAACAACAGAATCGTCTTGCCCGAACTGCGCTTGGGCAGAGTGTTCCCCACCGTTTCGCCGATGGGAACGAGACCTATTTTCACTCCTTCGAGAAAAAAAGCCAACCCCATGATGACCATGAAGATGCCGCCGGTCATCCAACCGATGCGATCGAGGCCGTATTTCAGAACTACGAGCTGGAATGCTATGAGATAAAGGCAGACAGGAACAACGATGACTACCTGTTCTTTAATGTTATGGTACGCATACGGCAAGAGTATGCGCATCGATTCGGCGAAAGATAATCGAATTCGTTCCATGATCAGTAAAGGTTATCGGGCCGGTATCTGCCCGATTGGTCATCCTTTTGATCGAAGCTAAAATTAAAACAATTTTAACTTTTTTTTAACACATGGCAACGCAACGTCAACCCGGCAGTTTTGTTGCCTGAAACGACGGGTGCTGTCCATGGAACTCCAAATAAGCCTTGAGCACCGGGTCTTGCAGCACCGGGTACATTTCGCGAAAACGTAACCAGTCGAGAATGCAGTATAGGGTTAATTCTGAAAGGCCAATTTTAGCCTCATTGGTGAAATAGTGGCCCAACATCTGCGATTTGATCCAGTTTAGTATGGATTCCACACGCGCGCGCTGTTTTTGCAGATAGGCGACCTCTTCAGTCTTTACCCCATCTTTGCGCAGGTAGAATACGTTGATCGCTGATTCCACACAGCCATCGGCAGCCGTCACGAGGTTGCGTTCGCGCCAACGCTCGACGCCTTCTGGTTTGCGGAGTAATTTCGGATTACCGGCAAATTTTTCGGTTAAATAGTCGATGATGGTGTGGCTATCCCAGATAACGAGGCCATCGATTTCGATGCAGGGAACTTTCCAGATAGGATTTTTTTCGCGCATCGCCGATTGGCCGTGATCGGTCAGCGAATCAATCAGCTCAAAAGGCTGGCCTATTTCATTGCACAAAAAACGTACGCGACGTACAAAAGGTGAGGTAATGCTGCCGTAAAGTTTCATCTAAAGCCACGGATGGCTTGAGGCCGGCGCTGACAAGGAAGTCATCGATGCCAAGACTTTCAGTCTGCTCCGATAATCGGCTTCTTATATGAATACAATCCGTGCACTCCCCCCTGCGCCTGCGCGGCGAGCGAGCGCGGCTCAAAGCGTAACTTGCTCGCATAAAGGGCTTTGTGCAATGCCGATATATCACGGCAGCCCATGTCTTGCAGCGCGTGGCGTACACCCTGCATCAGGTAAGGCACAAATTCGAATAATGAACCTTTATCGACGACTGCACCGGAAACACCCTGCGCAACGCGAATCTTCTGGTCTTCAACGTTGTAACGTTTGGCGCCGCCGCCCGAACCTTCCATCGCCTCTATCGAAGCCATGCCGCGGAATTTTTTGAGCCGCACACCGTTCTCGTAATAATAGTCGCCCGGTGCCTCTTTGCTGCCGGCAAGCAATGAGCCGCACATCGCGGCGCTCGCACCTACCGCGAGGGCTTTCGCGATGTCGCCGATATTGGCGATACCACCGTCGGCGATGACGGGTATCTTATATTTTGACGCCATCAATGCCGTGTAGTAGACTGCCGTCGCCTGTGAGCGACCACATGCCATAGTATCTTGCGTAATACAGATCGAACCGGGGCCCATGCCGATTCTGAGCGCGTCGGCACCCGCTTTGATGAGCGCCTCACCCTGCTCGCGCGTGACGACATTGCCCGCCATGATGTCGACCTCTGGATGTTTCTTCTTCATTTCTTTGAGCAGGTCGATCTGGAACTTCGAATAACCCTGCGCCGAATCGATGACAAGCAGGTCAACGCCGCGGGCGATCAGCATCTCGATACGCTCACGATCATGGGGGTGCGTCGAGGTCGCTGCACCGACGCGCAGACGTTTCTGGTCGTCTTTGGTAGCAAGCGGATATTCGCGGTTTTTGAGCAGGTCGGTGCGGCTCATCAGCGCCACGAGGCGACCTTCTTTATCGACGATCGGTAATTTGCCTTTCTTTGACTTGCGCAGAATTTCATTCGCCTGCACGAGCGACACGCCTTTGGGTGCTGTCACCAGTTCAGTCGTCATCACTTTTGCCAACGGCAAAGATCGGTCACGTTCGAAATCCACATCGCGGTTAGCGACAATACCGACGAGTTTCGAACGCAGTGTACCGTCTTCTGTTATCGGTACGCCGCTGAATCCATAACGCTGCGCGATATTGTCGATATCTGCTATGGTATTTTTTGGTGACAGCACAATCGGGTCGGTGATAAAACCGTTCTCATAACGTTTCACGCGCTCAACCTGAGCCGCCTGTTCTTCAATCGAGAGGTTGTTATGGATAATGCCGATGCCGCCCAACAAGGCCAAGGTGATCGCCATTCTGCTTTCGGTCACAGTATCCATCGGTGAACTGATCAACGGTATCTTGGTTTTTACATTGCGTGAAACACGGGTTTCGAGGCTGACATCTTGCGGGGCAAAGTCGATATACCCGGGCAAAATCAGAAAGTCTTTATAGGTTATACCCTGGTCTTTTTCGAAAATTGCGGAAGCGGGAAAGCCGTCGAGAGAAGATTTTGCGGAAGAGCTGCGTGCCATGTGATAGTTTAAGGAAAAAATTCACGCGGTCAAGTTTTATTAAAACTCTCGACGGCCATTCGCTTCGCATGACGATGCCTTATGGCACAGTGGCAGAAACGCCTCTGGATACAGACGCCTGTTTTCATTGCAGTGTGCAATCTGGTGGGTCTTGTTTTCACATTTTCAGCCCTTTCGGTGCGAGACGACCGGTTCCCTGCGCTGCTCTATCAGAATGTGATCAAAGCCCTGTGGATCGGGCTTCCTGCGTTTCTGGCCGGATTTTTCGTTTACCACCGTTTGCAACCCAATGAAACATCGGGGCTCTATCGCCGCAGCGTTCTGGCTTCGGTTTCGGCCGGCCTCTTCGGTTGCATTCTGCACATGATAGCACAGCGCATGAGTGCAGGTCATTGGCCCGGTTCAAGTATGGATGCCATCGGCGCATGCCTGACAGCCGTCATGATGTCGTTTCTGATTGCAACAGGGTTTATTTTATATTGGTCGCATACCGATGCCACACAGACAAAAACGGCTAACGTGGCACCGCGCGTGCTGGAAATAAAGGCGAATGGCCAGCTCTGCTACATACCCGCAGACGATATCTGTTATCTAACCGCGCAGGGCAAAAAGACCATCGTGCACACGCCGTCCGAAGATTTTACAGTGAATATGCTGCTAAAGCAGTTCCTGAAAACATTTCCCATTCCGGGAATGATGCGTGCACATAAACGACATGCCATTCAGACCCGGGCATTGGCGAGCCTGTGCCACAACCATTCGGGTGAATACCTCGCTCGCCTGGCCGGTGATGTCTTTGTCGTACCGGTCTCCCCCAAGTTTTTACCGGAGATTCGCCGGGTGAAAAGCAGTTGATCTCATTCCCTTTTTGTCGGTTTTATGCCCCCCGTTGTTGACTCGAGTGCGAACACGCGATATACTCAGCGGAAAATCTATCACCAGTAAAGGAAGGTTATTATGAAAATACTCAAAACTCTCGGTATTCTGGTTGGTGCGGTCGTAGCCCTGCTACTGATCATCCCGATCTTTACCAAAAAGAACTATGCCGTAGAACGCTCGGTAGTCATCGCGAAACCGCGCGCCACAGTTTTTGCCTATCTGAAGTTACTCAAAAACCAAGATAATTTCAGTGTGTGGGCCAAGTTAGATCCGCAGATGAAAAAATCGTACCGCGGTACCGATGGCACCGTCGGCTTCGTTTCTGCATGGGACAGCCCCAAAGACGATGTGGGCGCAGGGGAGCAAGAAATCAAAAAAATCGAAGACGGCAAGCGGATTGACTATGAATTGCGGTTTCTCAAGCCATTTGAATCGGTATCACCCGCTCATCTGGCGTTCGCTGACGCTGCGGAGAATCAAACTAAAGTAACTTGGGGCATGAGTGGCCGCATGGGCTACCCGATGAACCTGATGCTTCTGTTCATGGATATGGAAAAAATGATCGGCAAAGACTTTGAGACGGGTCTCCAGAATCTGAAAGTACTGCTCGAAAAAAACTAAGAGCCATCGCTGTTCTTTACGGCGCTGATCGCGCCGAAAGACAGACTGTATGGCGAATACAGAACGCCGGCAGCCCTTGGCCGAAGTTGACCCGTCTGAGGGGGGATTATCCCAAGCACAGGTCAATGCCATCTGGGATAAAGTCGGCTCGCTGTACGGGACAAAAATTTATCCGGCGATCAGTTTTACGCTGATGCGCCACGGCAGGGTACTGCTGTCCCGAGCGCTCGGGCATTCGCATGGTCACGGTCCCGGCGACCATCCGCAGGCCGAAAGACGGCTCATGACAGCAGACACTCCTGCTTGCCTGTTTTCAACATCAAAGGCCGTCACCGCGACGATCATTCATATCTTACATGAACAGGGTGCCCTCGACATCAATCAGCGCGTCGTCGAATATATACCTGAATTCTACCAAAAGGGCAAAGGCGCAATCACGATTGCCGATGTGCTCAGCCATCGCGCAGGTTTCTCAGGTTTCACGCGCCGCGGGGTAACGACGGAAATTTTCGACTTCGACCACGTGGTCAGGGTTTTGTGCGATCAGGGGGCAGAGCTGCACACCAAAGGCGCAGTCGCGTACCATGCCGTCACCGGCGGTTATATTTTGGGCGAAATCGTCAGGCGTGCAACCGGTGAAGACCTGCGGCAGAACCTGCACAAATTTATCAAAAAGCCTTTAGGGTTTGAATGGTTTGATTACGGTGCACCCGGCAAAGATCGGTCATTGATTGCGCAGAACTATGTCACCGGTTGGCCGAATGTATTTCCGTTTCGACAACTCGTTGAATATGCGATCGGCAGCTCGTTTGAAACGATTGTCGATCTCGCGCGCGATGCGCGCTTTTATACGTCGATCATTCCCTCAGCTAACATGGTCGCCACCGCGCCTGAAGTGGCGCAATTTTTCCAGATGCTGCTTTCGGGCGGCGAGCTGAATGGTGTGCGCATTATGAAAGAAGAAACCGTGCGCCGCATGACGGCCGAGGCTGGCAATACGTGGTTTGACCGTCGCCTGATGATGCCGATGCGCTATAGCCAGGGTTTTATGCTGGGTAATAGCCCTTTAGGCCTATACGGCCCCGACACAAAACAGGCATTCGGCCATTTAGGATTTATGAATATACTGTGCTGGGCCGACCCGCAACGCGACATTTCCGTGGCGTTACTGAATACCGGTAAGAGTCTGGGCGGAAGGCACCTCATAACCTTCGCCGACCTGTTACGCACGATTGCAGAAGAATGCGCATAGCGAGATTGCGAGATAAGACCGTGATTGCCCGTCTCATCATGTTTGGGTTCGTGGCCTGCCTGAATCTTCTATCATGCAAGAGCTGGGGAAAGTTCTGGCTCACAGAAATTGTCTACCCCACTTCACCGCTGATCGTGACGCAATATGTGACGATGTCGCCGGTAACACCGGCAATGCCCGGCAGTGCGGAGACCTGCGCGGTAACTCCGGCATTACCCGAAGGATTATCACTCGCCAAGGATTGCACCATCTCAGGCACCCCGACCCGAGGACAGGGTACCTTACCCTACCGCATCACGGCTAACATCGGTTCCGATACCGTTTCGGGTACGCTCTATGTCCGCGTGCTGTATCAACCGCGGTTCATGTATACCGCGAACATCGGTACAAACAATATTTCGGCGTTCAGCATCAATTCTGGTGGTGCATTGACCTTTCTTGCCAATTACAATGCGGGGAATGCATGCCGTTTCGTCGTGGTTCATCCAGGGGGTCGTTTCTTATACACCGCAAACCATGGCTCGGGTAACATTTCTATTTTGGAGATTGACCAAACGAATGGCGCGCTCACAACTCTTGTTGCCTCGCCTGTGGCCACGCAGGTGAATCCTTATTCGCTGGCATTCGACCCGCAGGGGCGTTTTCTTTTCGTCGGCCACGAAAACACCGGCGTTGCCGCTATATCGGCCTACGCTGTCGATACCACATCAGGCCAGCTCACTCTCGTCAGCGGTTCGCCGTTCGCCGCCGCCGCTGGTGCGTCGCCCGCTTCAGTGCACGTTGACTTTACCGGAAAATTTCTCTATGCCGGTTCGACGCAGAATTCGCCGCAACCCAATTCGTTCGCCTACACAATCAACCAGAACACCGGGGCATTAGCACAAATTAGCGGGTCGCCGTTCGGCACCATTCAGGACGCGATTGCCGTCTATGTACATCCTTCTGGTAAGTTTGTCTATTACGCGCAGTATTTCTCTCCGACCGGCGTTGTTTCGTACATTCGCGACATGAGTACCGGATCTTTGAGTCTGATGAATGGTTCGCCATTCCAGGCCGGCCTCGCTCCTGGCTTTGTTACCGGCGACCCCCACGGCCGGTTTGTTTACGTTGCGAACAGCGGAGATACGTCGCTTGCCGCCGGTGTGTCGGGTTTTCAAGTGGGGGCAGATGGCGCGCTGGTGGCGATGCCTGGTTCGCCATACGCTTCGGGGCTGAACCCGATCGGTTTTGCCATCGATGAGACATCCCGCTACGCCTATGCGGCAAACCAAGCTTCTGGAAACGTCACAGCGTATACGGTCGATGCCTCAACGGGGGCACTCTCTGTCATTGCCGGTTCACCATTTGCCACAGGTACTAACCCCACCACCATTGCTATCGCCGGTAGCAATCCTTAGAGCGCATCTCAAAACCCGCCTCCTGCGGGTTTTGAGACATTGCGCAGCTTTGCTGCGCGCAACGCCTCCGCGCGTTGCAAGAGCGCGCCCAATGGTTTTGGGACGCGCTCTTAGCCTATTTGAGCGCAAGGCCCACTTTGCGGTTGAGTTTCGACCAATAGCGCTTGTACAGCGGATGAAATGTGCGCGAAGGAGAAATTTCGTCGACACGGCCCGTCGCCCAATACAAAAATTCATCCGCTTTTTCCAATGAAGCGGTGGAAAATTTTTCGCGCTCCGCAGCACTTTTGCCAAACACCTTGCGTTCTTTCTCGACAAACTTCGCTTCGACATCGTCACGCTCGGCAAAAAATTTGCGCCCTGCTGAGGATAGGTTCGTCAGCGATTTACGGTGCAGCCGCTCGTGGCGCCACCACAATGAGCCGTCGGGTTTTGCCCCCGGCTCGGCAAACGTACCCGCGGTGAGAATCTTACCCGGAATAAAGAATGGCTTAAATAACGACAGGCAAGGCGCGGCAGTGCCGGTAAACCAGAAGGTCGATTTTTTTGCGGGCCTGAGTTCGGCCACCATGCTGCCGGTTGTCTGGCTGGGTGTCGTCAAACCCGCTGCATGCACGCACAGCGACTGCATACCCGTGCGCGCGGAGTCGGTTTCGTTATGGTAGTGTGTGCGCAGAATGCGCATCGCGGTATGCGCATCATAACCCATTGCCTGTTTGCGGCCCGATTCTGTCGAGAGTGCCTGTCTGATTTTACAGCGCGAGAAGTAGGTGAAAAATCGGTCAGAAAATGCCTCACGGAAATTAAAATCTTTCCCCTTGGTTAATCCGCGCTGCTGCGCAAAATCTCTGAGCCCGGGGCTGGAAAGATCGTAACGTGTTTCGATCGTGAGCCCATTCGAGATCGATCGGAAATCATGCACTTTTTCGGCAACCCAGTGACGATCGACGGTTTCGAGCACGAAGGCCTGTTGCGGGTCGGCGATGATGAAGCTGTTATGATAAAAAAAAGATCGGTCTTCGTACCCGCCGCAGGCATCTTGCCCAAATTCGGCCAAAAGGTCTGTGATACATTCAAGGGCCGCTTCAGCCGTTTTGCTGCGTTCGAGAGCAGCGCGCAGCATGTCCATGCCGGTAAGTCCGGTATTCGTCTTCGGTAGCGCAATTTTGCTGAACACCGCCTCATTGCCGATGGCTACGCCGTGCTCATTGGCCCCCATTTCGGCACCCCACATGTGGAACGGTTTCGAGAGTATCACCTCGAAGGTTTCTTTGGCTTGCGGTATTTCGATAAAAGTAGTTTTGACCGTTTTGCTCTTTGGTTTCATGTGCGGATAACGCACGAGCGCCTGCGCCTCATTGGGTTCACGGTCTGAATTTTTGGCGAGGATCATGGTCTTGTTCTTGGTAAATTTTGGTGTCGCCACAAAGGTATCGCACATACGCCTTTCATATGGCGCGCCGACGGTTGGTCAATAATTGCATGGTCTGCGTCATTTGCCTGTATCAAGGTTTCCCCGGACTCAGGTCTAACGAATTATTTGCCGTTTCAAAGGTTTGCATATAACATTGGACATTATGACATCAGTGATCTACTACAGCGGCTTTTTACTGAGCGCCTTTCTCAACATATTCGGTGTGCGCATCGAGCAAAACCCCGCACACACCGTGCTTTTCGCCGAGGGAAAATACGAAATACGCCAGTATGCTCCGATGGTTGTTGCCCGCACCTCGGTGCCTGGTGATTACAAGCAGGCATCCAGTGAAGGTTTTCGCCGTCTCGTGGGTTACATTACGGGCGACAACATAGGTAAATCAAAGTTATCGATGACTGCACCAGTAACAGTGCAGAATCAAACAGACGCGACAAAGATCGCGATGACTGCCCCCGTGACACTGCAAAATAAGGGCAATGGCTGGCAGATGGAATTTATTCTGCCGCGCGGTCTCACGCTCGAGAGCGCTCCGGTGCCGACGAATCCCGAAGTGACGCTATCGCTGAAGCCAATGGTGACGACCGCGAGCCTGCGCTTCAGCGGAGTGTTGTCACCCGACAAGGCCAAAGCCAAAACAGAAGAGTTGCGGCTGTGGCTTGTGCAGAAAGGATACACCATTCGCGGTCAGGCGTACGCCGCGGGATACGACAGTCCGTTTACCCCGGCATTCTTACGGCGCAATGAAGTCCATATCGAAATTGACCCGGTGAAAAACTAACGATTCCGTGTCTTTCTGGTACACACAAGCCCGGCCGTAATCATCAGGGACTTTATCACCGGCATTCTCGCGCAGCCGAATGTGCAGAGGCCGGTGATCTTTGGGCTCAACGGCCCGCAAGGTTCGGGTAAGACGACCGCTACGGGCGAAGCGGTGCGTATTCTCGCGTCCGATGCGGGCATCTGCGGCATCACCGTTTCGATTGATGATTTTTATCTGACGCATGCCGAGCAGCTGCACCTTGCCGCTGCGCATGCAGATAACCCCTTCTTGCAGCAGCGTGGTTATCCGGGCACACACGACATCCGCCTCGGTTCTGAGGTTTTGCACTCACTCAAGTCCATCAACAAGGACAAGGCACCGGTCGCGATACCCCGCTACGACAAATCGTCGCACGAGGGCGAAGGCGATCGCGTGAACAAATCAGACTGGCCTGTCGTCGCACCTCCGCTCGATTTTGTCATTCTCGAGGGTTGGTGTGTGGGATTTACCGTGGTAAGCGAATCGGCTGTCCGTGATGCGCATCTTGCCGAAGTAAACACGATGCTGAAGAACTATCGTGTATGGTATGATTTTTTGGACGCGTTCATTCAACTCAAGGCTGAAGACATTAACGACACGGTGCGCTGGCGCATCGAAGCAGAACAGAAAATGCGCGCGCAAGGAAAACCTGCCATGAGCGATGAACGCATCCGCGCGTATATCGAACGGTTTCTGCCGGCATATGAGCTGTATCTTCCCGGGCTCGGGGAAAATCCGCCTGTGGCAAAACCGAGGCTGGTGATCGGCATTCGCACTGATCGTTCAGTCACCTCGGTGCAGACTTATTGAAGACGATTGTCAGCGCTGCCGCGCATAAGTACCCATAAGCTGAGCTTCGGCAAGAATGTGTCCCTGCATTTTATCGAGCAAAGCCTTCTTTGAAAGATTTGCCTGCAGTTGTGCGGCAAGACTCAGCGCATAAAGCTTGAAAAAATAGCGGTGTGTACCCGATGGCGGGCATGGACCGCCATAGCCGATGCGCGGCCAGCTGTTGATACCCTGTGTGATCTGCCGGCTTTCGACTTCAACCGTCGCCTGTTTATCGAGGCTTTCGGGCAACGCCGTGAGTTGCGGGGGAATATTATAAACAACCCAATGCACCCAATCGCCATTCGATGCATCGGGATCATCGCAAATTAACGCCAGCGACTGCGTATTACCCGGCACATGCCGCCATGCCACCGGCGGCGAAATATTTTCGCCATCGCAGGTGTATTGGGATGGTATCGCCGCATGGTGCGTAAACGCGCTGCTGAATATTTCCATAATGCAGTCTGCACCGGTTGCTGAAGGCCGTCGAGAGCAATTTGGGTTTACATAAAGTCAGCTTTGTCTGCACAAAATCTTTATGGATGTCGAACTCGCCAACAGCAGGTCAGCCAAACGTTTCACTCAGCGCTATGCTGAATCGGTCTCGCAACCTAAAGCTCAATTTTTTCGCAAGATGGGCCTCGACATCATCATGGCGCGGCGCGAGGGCATCTCATTCTACGACGCGCAGGGAAAGCGCTACATCAACTGCCACTGCAATGGCGGTGTGTTTAACCTCGGCCATCGCAACCCGGAAATCATCGCCGCACTCACCGAAGCACTCGAAAAATATGACATCGGCAATCACCACCTCATTTCGGCGCCCAAGGCCTTGCTGGCTGAAAAACTCACGGACAGCATGCGTGTGCCCGGACAGAAAAAAGACGAAGAGATCAGGCGCGTACTATTCGGTTCATCGGGCGGCGAAGCCATCGACCTCGCGATCAAGATCGCGCGCGGTTATACGCGCCGGCGTGATGTGGTATCGCTTGTCGGCGGTTACCATGGCCATACCGGGCTTGCCGTAAAAGCCGGGGATGCCAAGTTTCTCGACCCATTCAATATCGATCGCGAAGGTTTCGTACAGATTGCTTTTGAAGATGTCTCACAGCTTGAAGCCGCGCTTGCGCGCAAACCTGCCGCGATCATTCTCGAAACGATACCGGCCACGCTCGGCATGCCGATTATTTCACCGGGTTATATGAAAAAGGTACGCGCGCTCTGCGATGCGCACGGTGTCGTGATGATTCTGGATGAGGTTCAGACCGGTCTGGGTCGCACAGGAAAAATGTGGGCCTACCAGCACTACGACGTTTCACCCGATATGGTCGTTACTGGCAAAGGGCTTTCGGGAGGCATTTACCCAATTTCTGCAACTTGTTTTCGACAAAAGTTTGAATCGGTGTTTGAAAAAGATCCGTTCATTCATATCTCTACCTTTGGCGGCGCCGAAGTCGGCTGTTACGCAGCACTACGCATGCTCGAAATAGTGAATGACCGTGAATTTTTGGCATCTGTAACCAAGTTGTCGGATTTCTTTTCGCGGGAGTGCAGGGCATTACAAAACGAATTTGCCGCGTTAAAAGAAGTGCGCCAGCTTGGTCTCTTTATGGGACTCGTATTCGAAGACGCGGCGAGTTGCCTCGTCTTTCTCAAGGCGCTGATCAGTAATGGCGTATTTGCCGTCTATGCAGCGAACGACAAGCGCGTGCTGCAGTTTCTACCGCCACTCGTGACGAGCGAAGCCGAGGCCGCGGAGATCATGCGTATTGTTCGCCAATCGTTGCGCGACCTCGGCAGCATCAAGAACCGACTGATGAAGCTCGTGGTCTCTTTTATGATAGGCTGAAATGGGAAAATTTATCAGACTCGGCAAACCGGCATTGGCAAAGCTTGCCGCGTTCGAACAGGCTCTTAACCCGCAGCAGCCTGAGGGCGGCCCTTTGGGCGCGAAGATTATCGGCTACGGTGAAATGTCCACGGTGTTCCGTTTTTCAGACATAACTCTGGGCAAATATGCCTTCAAGCGTATGGCGATTTTTCATTCTGCCGACGAGGTGAATAACTACCGCGCTCTTTATCTGCAATACCATGCGGAGCTCAAGAAACGCGGTGTCGAGACACCTGACTATGGCTGTGAAATTGTCAGCGCGGCCAATAGCCGCCCGGTTATCTACATATTGCAGGCGCTGCTCGACGTGAAGACTATTGCCAACAAACGCCTGCATGCAGACAGCGAAAGAGACAACCTGCGTCTCTATGAGCGGATACTTACAGCCATTGAACGCGTTTTCGCCGGTAACGCCAGTAGCAAAAATGGCATTCAACTTGGTTTTGACGGCCAAATCTCGAACTGGGCTTACGATCGCCGCCTGCTGTATATCGACACCAGCACCCCACTGACCCGTGTGCACGGCGCCGAACAACTCGACGCCGAACTATTTCTGCGCATTTGCCCTTCATACCTCGTGTGGATTATTAAACTATTCTTTCTAAAAGACGTGATGGCGCGTTATTATGACCTGAGGCTGGTACTGATAGACACTATAGCGAACCTGTATAAAGAGAAGCGGCACGATTGGGTGAAAAACTTTGTGGCACGCGCCAATGCCTTTCTCGCCGTAAAACATCCGCACATTAAGCCGATCGCCGAAAACGAAGTCGCCAGCTATTACAAAGAAGACAAATTCATCTGGTGGCTGTTCTTGTTCTTTCGCAAGGTAGAACGCTGGGTGCGCACAAAAATCTTGCGCAAGCGGTATGAAATCATTCTACCGGAGAAAATTGAGAGGTAAGGCACAGCAAATCATGAAACCACGCCAGTTACTACAATTTTCCGCCGTCATAAGCGCCGTGAGTGCGCTCATCTTGCTCATGTTACCCTGGAATTTCACGAGCTATCTGCACGTACCTGTAAGTGCACAACTCTATGTTCTCGGTATGGCGTTGATGCAGGTCATTTTCACGATTTGGTTCTTTAAGGGCGCCGGCGAGTTTGAATTTGCCCGGCTCGGCGCGCTGACCCGTATCTTCATCGGTCTGTGCTTTGCTGTGTGGGCAGTGCACCTGCGCTCTACTGTGCTCGATGCAGAAATGCATAGCTGGCTGGCGCGGGGTATGATCGTGTACGCTGCAATCGAAGTGCTGGTCGGCAGTTTTCTGCTTACCGCGACGACGCATTCGCGCATCGGCGAAACAAAAGAACGGGCAATGACTGCGATACATTACAACCGACTGCTGTTTGCCATCTACATGATTTTGCTTTCGGGGTGGATTTTCTTTATACCCGATTCTTTTATCGCCTTTTTTCATCTGCCGCTACCCGCCTCGGCGACCGAGGCTAATCTGCTGCACGGCCTACTCGCCGTATTCTCGCTGCTGCTGCTGCAACTCGCACTCTTTAACCTCATCGCGGTTCGCTACCGCATCGAGGTACTGATTACGGCGGGCATGCGCGGCGGCCTCGTAGCCTGCGTTGCAGCGAGTCTGCTCGTGCTGTTCCGCATTGCGCATCCCCTCGTAATGTTGATACCTGCAGTCGATTTGGTCAGTGTGGCGGCGATTGCCTTGGGGAAAATAGGACGTCGGTAAGCGTATGGAGCGCGAGTAAAATTGCATCAGCCAGTCAATTTACTGTGGATCGATCTCGTATGGATTTTCTTCATCATGCTGCTCGTCGTGCTGGCGAGTATCTTCTACTTTCTCAATCGTAAGAATCCCATCAATCAAGCCTTCGCTCTTTTATTGTTGCTGCTCGCTTATTTCGGATCGATCAGTGTTCTGGTAATTTCATTTCAGGTCATTCCGGCGCATTGGAGCATTTTGCTGATGCCGGTACTTTGCTACATTGGTTTTGTTTTTCACTTGTTTATCAAGGCCGTGTTGGGCGCAACAACACTTTTAGCACGGGGTGAGCGCATTTACTTCACCGCAGGGTTGATATTCAGCGTTTATGCTGCCTACAAACTGCTGTATCCGGTTGTCGCTACCGAACTGCGTGCGACTTCACAGGTTATTGATCACGTCTTGCACCGAACCTACACACGCGAACCAATATATGCGTTGTATATACTGTACATGTTCGTACCGATAGTCTACGCAGGTTTCAGGCTCGTACGCGCGGTTCGGGCTCCGACCTCCGAAGAACGGGAAATGCAGGGGCTTGCCCGAATGATTTTGGTCATTTTTTCCGTGAGCGTTGGCTGGGCGATTCTCGCGCTGGCGGTTCCGCCGATGTTAGGCAAACCGCAATCACCTGCGGCAGGCAGCTTTGCGCTGATTGGCTCAGTGGTGGCATACTCTTATACGCTGCTCAGGCATCGGGCATGGCGCATCGAAGCCCTGACAGAAAAACTGCGTATCCGGGAATCGCAGTTAAGCGACCGCAACCGCACCATCGAACGGGATCTCGATCTGGCACGCGAGATTCACCGCAAAGTGCTTCCGGGAATGAACCTCGATGGCAGTGGCCTCGAGTGCAGTTTGTTCTATGAACCGATGGAAAAAGTGGGTGGCGATTTTTACGATCTCACCCGTGCCGGAAACAAGTACCGGTTGATTATTGCCGATGTCAGTGGTCACGGTGTCGCTGCGGGTTTTTTCTCGGCCATGTCATCTCTCATTTTGAGATCCGTCTGGTCAGATCCATCGCGTTCCCTAAACGAAATAGCCTGTCTACTCAACGACCAGCTGACAGACTACTCGGTGAAAGGCATATTCGTCAGTGCCATGCTGGTCGAGCTGGACACTTTGTCTGATACAGCATCTCTCGTGAATGCGGGGCATCCGCCTGCTTTCTGCATTTCAGAGAGCATTGTTCGCCAGCTCGGGGGAAACGGTCGCTTGCTGGGCGTTACCAGCGGAAATGACTTTCGTTCTGAACAATTCGAATTTCGCAAAGGGGATACACTTTTTCTCTACACCGATGGCCTCATCGAGGCGACCAATGCCGCGAGTGAAGAATTCGGTTTCGTACGGTTACGGGAACAATTGGAAAATTCTACGCGCCTAAGTCTCGGCTCAAGGGAACGCTACGTGATTCGCGAACTGGCGGCTTTTCACGGCCCCAGAGCATATGAAGATGATCTGACGGTGATTCAAGTTCGTAAGCTGCCGCCGAGTTGACTGAGGAAAGTTCTGCAAAAGTCATGTTCGCGCTGGGCGCGAACGCATGTATCCGCGCAAATCAGGGCATTTGCGCTCCTAATTTTGGCTTTTGCAGAACTTCCTTAGACAAAATCAGCTAACATACTGACGCCAGATTTCCGTTTCGTTGACGCAATATTGGCAAAATTCCCGTAGGAATATGCGCAGATCTTTTTTACCGATCTTTTTGATCTTTCTTACGGCGAATTGTGTGGTTCGGCATAACCGCATCACAAAATCAGAGAATACTCCTGTAGAAGCAAAGAGCCAAGCGGCCGCAGACAAAGTGCCGATGGTTTGGGTTTTTCACGAATCATTTTCGTACGATGCGGTTTTCTGGGATAAGCTGCTGAAATCGGGAGAATCTTCCCGTACCGGATTTGCAGAAGCGGTTAACAAACAGTTAACAACATCCCGCGTCATTGAACGGCATGAACACGCCCCATTATTTCTTGATATGAAATCGACTTCCGAGCGCCCGAGCTATGGCTGGACGGTCGCTTTTTGTTTTTTGACATTGGGTATTTTCCCCTCAGTGGAGGGTATACACCGCACCACCGAGTTCACACTGCGAGACCGGACGACGAATAAAGAAGTTAAGAAATATACCTACACCTATCGCGATACGACGTATTATTCATGGCTCACAATTCCGGTAAATCTATTTGTGACCCCCTTTTCCAAAGAACTCAGCGGGCAGTCTGACTATCACGCGCAAGATATGCCTGCAGCGAAACAAACGGAATTGTTTGAAAGTGACTTCGCGAGCGACTTGCAGCGCGCTGCGTTTGCCGATTCGCTGACACGCCCGCAGATTCAAAAACCGGTCATCGCAATGCTGCAGCCAATCAACCGGTCACCGGAAAAAAATTCTCCGGCATTTATCAAATCGGCGCAAACAGCGCTCGCTGACGGTTTGGCTACATTTCAACTCGATGTACGCAGCGCGTGGGATAATAACCCGCAGGGCGGCAGTACATCGGACGATTTCGAGCGGTTTTCCATCCGTTGCAAAGAGGCCGCGGCAAAAACTGGGGCACAATATGTTATCCGCCTTGAATTACTGTCGTCGGTCTATGATCTCGACAAAAAAGTGAACGTGGTCACCTTTCAGGGGCAGATCGCAGATATCAAGCAAGGCAGCTTTCATAACTTCGGCCCGGTACGTTTTACCGACAAGCAAGACTCAGAAGTCAGCCGTCGCGCGGGCCGGCTGTTTGCCTATGTTTTCTTGCGCCAACTTCAGGGCTTTAAGGGCACCCGCCCGCCGTTAGATATGCCGCAAGACCCCGATAAAGCAGGATAAACAACCCCGGCCGGCGCCTACCTTTCCGCTCGCCACCGAGAATCGCGCGCCGGCTGCGGAATCATGCAAGAAGATCTCATTAAACACCTGAAGCGCGCCGTCGCTGTCGTAAATGATCCGCATTCTTCGTTTTGGAAAAAGACGCGGGAAATTGCGCTGGAAATTGCCATTATTGTTTTTGCTGTCAGTGTTTCGATTTCATTCCACACATGGAATACGAACAAACAACAACGGGCAGAAGTTCGCGAGTTTCTCGCCGATCTGAAAGAAGATCTCGCTAAAGACCGCAAGAACCTTGAAGCGGAAAAAACCCGACTTGAGTCGGCGATGCTGGCGATCAGACAAATCAGAAAACTGACACCAGAGCGCTTGGCACAAATTCAATCCATCGAACTTACAGTGCACTTGATCAACCGCAAGACATTCAGCGGCAACTATGAAGGCTTCAAATCCAGCGGCAAAATCGGCTATATCAAAAATAAGAACCTGAAAAGTGCGATTCTCGCCTACTATCAGGAGGCCATGCCCTCACTCGATGAGGTAGAGCAGTTTCGTAATAAGAAAGGCGTTGAAATTATCGAAATTGTCGGTGAATCGAATTTACGTGCGCAGCAATTTTCAGACCCGCGTGTTCGCACACGCCTTGGCTTCGTCGAACAGGCCACGGCGTCGCTGATGGAAGCGTACACCTCGTGCCTTGATCAAGCTGCGCGAATCTCGACAGAAATTGAGCGGGAATTAGCCCGCGGCTGAGCATCAACCGAGCGCTTTTTAAGCAGGAGCGCAATGCTCCGTTCAGGCAGCGGGCTGTGATGCCGATGCGAGACGCAGCTCATAGAGCTGCGCTGCCTTGTCTTGCGGATTTATTTTGAGTACCTTCGTTATTGCCTCGCGCGCATGATCCCAGTCTCGCGCAAAGTAGGTTTTTACCCCTGTTGAATAGTCTTCGAGGGTCCGGTGCTTGAGCTCCTGAACTGCCGCTTCATCGCCGTCAAAAATCTCGTAGATCGCGACGGGTTTGGTTTTGCCTTTTACTCGTACCCGGTCAAGAAATCGAAAATGGAACTTGCGGTGATCTTTAAGCTCTAAAACCGTCGTTTCGCTGACGGCAATGCGCGATCCGTAAACTTTGGTCAGATTTTCGATGCGCGAG
>JAEUSA010000105.1 GCA_016788945.1 Leptospiraceae bacterium | reverse complement strand
GTTTACCGGCTCAAATCTTGCGGCATTGCAAGGTGAAAGCATTTTCGTAAAGGCCATCGCTGGCGGCGGTTACACGATGGTTAATGAGACGGCAGGTGATGTGAAGCTGTCGTTTACCGGCATCAGCGCTATCTCTTATTTGCAGGCCGGCGGATCACTGTCGAAATCGGTGAAGTTATTCGGTTTCAGCGGCATTTCGATGGCGCCTAAACCAACTGCCAAAACCGAAAATCTGAAGATTGATACGGTATATGATTACCAGACCATATTTGACCTCGGCCTCGGTATGGGCTTCTATTCAAAAACCGGCTGGAATCTGTCGTTAGGTATGTCGATTGCACAAAGTTATTATAAATTTAATGTCTATGGAGTCGATATCGGCACGTATACACGCCACGGCTGGGGCAGTAATCTGATGTTGGGCAAAGAGTTTTCGCTCTCGCCGCATTGGAGTTTCGGCGTTTCGCTGATTGCCTATTATGGCCGTGTCTATGATGTTGGCACACCGCCGTTCCAAGACGCTCCGGTGACCAACATGTACGGCGGCCTCGCCGTGAGCCTCATGTACGACTAATTTTCCCGTTGTGGAAAATCATAACCCTACAGAATTAAAACGCAGCCTCGGACCCCTATCGGTCTGGGGTATGGGCGTTGGTTATGTCATCTCTGGCATGTACTTCGGCTGGAACCTCGGCCTGCCGCAGAGCGGACCGTATGGTATGCTGGTCGCGACCGCGATCATTACGCTGATGTACGTCTGCTTCGTGCTCAGTTATGCCGAACTTGCCGCGGCGATACCGCGTGCCGGCGGCGTGTTTGTCTATTCGCAGCGCGCGCTCGGTGCCTTTGCGGGGTTTATGGCAGGCCTTGCGCAGAATATCGAATTCGTGTTCGCGCCGCCGGCAATCGCGGCGGCGATCGGCGCGTACCTCAACATTTTTGTCCCCGCGGTGAACCCGGTCGCGTTTGCCGTTGTTGCGTACGTGCTATTCACCGCGCTCAACATTTGGGGCGTCAAAGAATCGGCTACTTTCGGTGTCTTTATCACCATTCTCGCCGTCTTCGAACTGCTGCTGTTTACCGGTATCACTCTGCCGCATTTTAGCACAGCAGCATTCAGCAAGAATGCGTTGCCGACCGGTTGGTGGGGCATATTGCCCGCCATACCGTACGCGATCTGGTTTTATCTCGCAATCGAAGGCGTGGCGAATATGGCTGAAGAAGTCAAAAATCCGCAGCGCGATCTTTCGCTCGGTTTTAATTTGAGTATGGCGACTCTTGTCATACTCGCGGTTCTGGTTTTTCTCGGCGCGGTCGGCGTTGCAGGCTGGGAGGCCGTCGTCTACCCGCCGGGTGAGAGCGTACCGTCAGATAAACCGCTGCCGCTCGCGCTGATGCGCGTTACGGGACAAAATCATGCGATGTATCATCTGCTCGTCTCTATCGGGCTGTTGGGTCTGGTGGCTTCGTTTCACGGCATTCTTCTCGTGGCTGGCCGTACGACGATGGAAATGGGGCGCGCGCGATTTATCCACCATAGTTTTGCCCGGCTGCACCATGTGCGGCAAACACCTGTCCATGCACTCGTTCTCAATATGTTGCTCGGTATCGGCATACTGTTATCGGGTAAGACAGCTGAAATGATCGTCGTCGCCGCCTTTGGTGCGCTCACCATCTATGCGTTAGCGCTCGTCTCACAAATTGTTCTCAGGCGGATTCACCCCGAACTGCCGCGGCCCTTCCGCACGCCTTTTTATCCGTTCGTGCCATTGGTTGCGCTGGTCATTGCACTGTTTTCGCTGGGCGCGATGGTCTATTTCAATCTGATGCTATTCTTTCTTTATTTGGGACTGCTCGCGATAGGCGCGTTATTCTATTTTTTTGTGTTCCTGCGGCGCGAGCAGCAGTCATTGCGCTGACTATGCAGCGGTATGGTTTGCCGCCGCATAACCGAGTTCCATCATCGCCTGCATTTCCCGCGGGTCAAAGACCATTGGATCTTTATTCAGCTCTGCTTGCGGGCGAATGATAGTGAGGCGGGCGCCGGCGAGCCGCGCCTTTTCGAGATCGCCTTCGCCGATTTCTGATATCATGAGCCGCAACGCGCGGCCCATGATCGGTAATAATTTCGTAAACTCGCGCTCGTCGGGCGCAGTTTTTTCCGGTGAGAGATTGATGACGGTGATGTCGCGTATTCCCTCGAGTAAGGCGACTTCGACGGGTGAAATATCCCGAATGCCGCCGTCCATGTATTGCCTATCCCCGATGGTAATCGGTGGCATCAATATCGGCTGATTGCAGCTGGCGAGCATCGCTGTGCGCAACATTTCCGGGGAGGTCAGTGGTATAATGCGGTCGCGCAGAGTATCATGCTCTGCGGCCCGGTTGGAAAAAAAAACAACCTCACCGGTCTGCAATTGCGTGCAGGCAAGGGCAACGCGCATCGGGCTTTTGAGTACGGCTTCGGCGGCCTGGTCTGGCAAAAAAGTGTCGATGAGTCTTTTCAGCGGCCGCGTATCATAGAGCGAGTTTCCGAACAGTACCGCCCACAGCAGGCAGCGCTTGCGGATAACCTGTTTTGTAGATGTGCTGGTGTACACGCGGCGCAGCGTGGCGATGTCGTTTATCGCAACGAGAGGGGCAATGAGTGCGCCGGTGCTACTGCCGGCAACGAGAGCAAAATTCAGCATTCCCTTTTCTTCGAGCGCTCTGATCGCCCCGACCGCGAAGGCCCCGCGTGAGCCGCCTGCGCTGATGATCAAAGCGCGGCGTTGAACCGCATTGGCGGTTGTGGTCAAGGTCGGCATCGGTTAGGCTGCACTCTGCCGAAGCGCCGTCAAATGGTTAAGCGCCGTATCGTAGGGGGTTGTGCACTCTCACGCGCCATTCCACAAGGGGCTGCGCGGCAGGTCGCAAAAGCTTGTCAGATTCTGCAACCTCGTTTGAAAAACGCCGTTTACGCGAGCAAAGTGCAGGCTTCTTAGCCGTCTTGCGTGCGATTTTCCACGCGGTTTCCTCGGAAACCGCGTGGGAAATCGTAGCGCATTTTGCTCGCGCGCGTTTTTCGCGACCTGCCGCGCAGCCCCAGAAACCTTTTGCTCTTTTCACGTGACGTGCAGATGGCGAAAGGGTAATCACTCAAGGAAAAATATGCAAGACAGTGCGGATTTTAAAAAAATAATCGAGCGGCTCGAACATGCGGGAATCAAAAAGGTAAAAGTTGCGGTCGCCGATATCGACGGCGTCTTGCGTGGTAAATACCTGCATTTTGATAAATTCGCCTCAGCGGCGCAGTCGACGTTCGGATTCTGCAACGTCGTTTTGGGTTGGGATGCCTCAGACGTCTGCTACGATAACATAAAATATACCGGCTGGCATTCGGGGTATCCCGATGCGCTGGTTGAACTCGACCCCGAAACCGAACGCACGGTCCCCTGGGATAATCACGTGCCTTTTTTTCTCGGGCATTTCGTCAGCTCAGATCTGCAGCCGCTCAGCATCTGCCCGCGCCAAACACTGCGCCGTATCTGCGACAAGGCCGAGGCGATGGGCTTTACCGCCAAGAACGGCATGGAATTCGAATGGTTCAATTTCCGCGAATCGGCAAAAAGTCTCGATGCTAAGGGTTACATCCGCCCTGAACCTATTACCCCAGGCATGTTCGGTTATTCGCTCATTCGTGCCGGGCAAGAGCGCGACTATTTTAACGCGCTCATGGATGAACTGACCGCTTTTGGTGTGCCGATCGAAGGTTTGCACACAGAAACCGGACCGGGCGTCTACGAAGCAGCGATTCTCTACGGTGGTGCGCTCGAAAGCGCCGATCGTGCGACGCTGTTTAAAGCGGGGGCCAAAGACATCGCCGCGCGATTCGGCATCATGCCGAGTTTTATGGCAAAGTGGAACCAGTCGCTGCCCGGTTGCTCGGGGCACATGCACCAGTCGCTATGGAATAAGAACGGCGAAAATGCTTTTTACGATTCTGCCGATACCAACAAGATGAGCGAGATTTTCAAGAGTTATCTCGCCGGTCAGCTGAAGTTGTTACCCGAACTCTTGCCGTTCTTTGCGCCCACCGTCAATTCGTACAAACGTCTCGTCGACGGTTACTGGGCACCGGTCAAACCGACTTGGGGTATCGACAATCGCACCGTGTCGCACCGGGTGATTCCCGGTTCTGATAAATCGACACGCCTTGAAGTGCGGGTGTCCGGGTCGGATGTCAATCCGTATCTCTCGGTCGCCGCGTCGCTCGCCGCTGGCCTCTACGGCATCGAAAACAAGCTGAAGCTTGAAGAGGCCCCGGTCAAAGGCAGTGCGTACGCCGAAAGCAAGGTTGCGCGCCTGCCGCATAATCTGCTCGATGCGACGCGCCGCCTCGCCGATTCGAAAATCGCACGCGAAATTCTGGGTGTTGAGCTCATTGAACATTTCGTCGCCACGCGCGAATGGGAATGGCGGCAGTTTCAAGACGCAGTTACCGATTGGGAAACCCGGCGGTATTTTGAAATTATCTAATTGCTGTCACGTGGTGCGGTTGAAATCCGCACCATGAGTACATTCCGTTTCAGTTTTCCTACCCCGATTACTTTTGGCGCCGGTGTGCGCAAGCAAGTGCCCGAACATTTCAAAGCGCAGGGGATTTCAGCGGTCATGATTGTTACCGATGAGATGCTGAGTAAACTTCCGTTTTTCACACAATACGCCGAAGAGCTCAAAACTGCCGGGCTGAAGATCGATATCTTCAACGGCGTTAAAGGCAATCCGGTGAAGTCGCAGGTTATGGCAGGGGTTGAAGCGTTCAAAAAGAGTGGGGCGGCGGCGATTCTTGGCATCGGCGGGGGAGCCGCGCTCGATGTGGCAAAGGCGATCGCGCTCATGGTCAACCATCCGGGCGATGTGTTCGACTACGAAGACGAAAAGCCAGGTGCGCGGCCATTCGACAAAGACATACCTTATTGGATTGCCATTCCCACGACCGCGGGTACCGGTTCAGAAGTCGGCCGCAGTACCGTGGTTGCGGATGATCAAACGCATGTCAAAAAGGTCATATTTTCCCCGCGGCTGTTAGCTAAGGCGGTTTTTGCCGATCCGGAGTTGACGACGGCATTGCCACCGGCCGTGACCGCAGCGACGGGCCTCGACGCAATGACACACCTCATCGAAGCCTTTCTCGCCAAAGGCTGGCATCCGATGGCAGACGGTATTGCGCTCGAGGGCCTTTATCTGTCGGCAAAGGCGCTGCCCGCGGCGTACAGCAATGGCAATGACATCGCAGCGCGCGGTAATATGCTGATGGCGTCCATGATGGGCGCCGTGGCGTTCCAGAAAGGCCTCGGTCTGGTGCATTCCTGTGCGCATGCGTTATCGGCGATTGTCGACATGCACCACGGGCTGGCCAATGGCATCATGCTCGACCACGCGCTCGCCTTTAATCTCAAAGCAGTACCCGAACGTTTCGAGCGCCTCGCGCATGCGGTGGGCCTCAGTAAAAAAGATGATTTTCTGCCATGGGTAAAGAATCTAAAGGCGCAGATGAAGATTCCCGCGACGCTGAAAGATGCGGGCGTCACCGCCGACAAGCTTGATCCTCTGGTAAAGGTTGCGCTTGCCGATGGTTGCCATCCGTCGAATCCCGTTGCCGTCAGCGAACAGGATTTCCGGAATATCTTTTCTGCAATTCTCTGACCAAATTATCGATCAGGGCTCGTCGAACAGAATCAGAGCGTAACTTACCGCGAGTACGTAGCGGGTGGTTGTAATACTATCGAAGCGGCGCGTGATTAAATCGGGTTGCGCGACGATCGGTAGAGAATCGGCGCTGCCCGAATTCTGGTTGTTGACGATGGCACAGCCCTTGCAGGTCGCATAGGTTTCACCATGCACATATGCTTGGACGCGTAAGCCTTTCAGAACACGATAGGCCAGACCGAAGGCGTAACCCGAGCCGGCAAATTCGTAAGTCCCTTTCAGGCTGCTGCCATAGACATCGGTTATTTTGAGATTTACCGCAGGCAGGTAGGCTCCCCAGATGCTGACGATTGGCAGATCGGCGTTGAGGAATGCCCCGACGCTTGATGCGAGACCAAACTTTGCGGCGGAATTATAGAGCACAGAATCGGGCGTCGTATCCACAGTCGACATATTGACGAAGAGCCCACCGGAAAGTGCAACGATGCCAGGCACGATTTTCTGAAATGCACCTAATTTGCCACCAAAGTCGAGACCATTGTTCGACGCGCTGATTTGGCGTGCGCTGGCGGTCAGCGAATCAACATAGCCCGACCCGCTGAGCGAATATCCCTGCTTGTGGTTTCCTAACCCGTAACCCACATGAGGTTCAAGCCATACGCCGAGACTCCATAGCGGATTTAGACCGAAACAAAGAGCAAAAATGGAAATCTTTTTCATTGCATGCCTCCAATAGAAAGGAAGATCGGCGAATGCAGTTAGATACCAAATCCCGTATGTTATCTGGCATGCTGCGTTGTAAAGACAATCGCAGAAAAAAATTTACGCGGCGCGGCAGGCGTGAACCCGGAAATTCTTCCGGGTTGATTGGCGCAGCCCCGGCTGTCTTATTCGCCGCTCTGCTTGCGGAAAATCAGGCTTTCGGGCAGCATGCCCGTAACCTGATCTGCTTCGTTCTTTAACTGCTGGTAGCGGGCCGCGGGGTAGATGCGCGCAAAATTTTCATAAGATAATTCACTGCGCAATACCCCCTTTTCTGACTGCAGTTTTGCATCGTAGCGGAAAAAGTCATTGCTCACGCTGCGGTTCTTGCCGCTGAAGCTCATCACGACGTTGCGCGGGCCGCGCACACGCAGTTTACGCTTCATCTGAATCGGGTATTCGATCTGAAATGGCGTGCGCCGTTTTTCCATCGACTGGTATCCGATATACTGTTTCTCCCAATATGCGGGAATTCTGATTGCCTGACTCTGTTCGCTCGGGGCGTCGACTTTGATTTCGAGCGCGATGTCGAGTTGTAATGGTTCGTCGAGGTCTTCGAGGCCTTTTAATTTGGCGGATTTCAGAGTGAGCCCGCCAAGTTCTGACCCCATCAGCTCCTGTACCGATTCGCCCAACGGTCGTGCCGAATGCCGCCGGAAATAGCCGCGCACAAACGCCGCATGGTAATCTGTCCAACGGATCATTTCGCGGATGACGGCCTTATCACCTTCGAGTGTCACCTCGCGATCGACGATAATTTTCGACAGGTTTTTTTCCGGTGGTTTGATCTGCAGAATTTTGTGCCCGTCTTCTTTTACGAGCACGGCCGTTTGGCCCTCGAGGTAAAGAGGCGGCAGAGCGGAGAGGCCGAATTCTTTCTGCGTCGGGTCAAAAAATGTGCCGCCTTTGTAGTTCGGCAGATAGACTATCATGTGGTTGAACTGATCGAGACTCGGAATCGTTTCGACGAATGAGGCGTAGGTGCTCACCAATGCCAGTTCGGCGGCAAAACCCTGCGCTTTGAGTAATTGCGCGAGCAGCACCGACTGATCTTTGCAGTCACCGAATTTGTCGCTTAGCGTTTTCGACGCATGGTTGGGTATGACCCCGCGCGTACCGAACTCGATTGCTTGGTACTTGATGTTTTTCTGTACGTAGCGCGTCAGGCGACGGAGTTTTTCTTCGTCGCTGCCCGCATTGGCCACAATCTGCGCGCTGGTGTTTTTGACTGTTTCATCGAGCTGTACCCTGTCGCGTATTTTTGCCGCGTAATCCCGTATCAGCTCGCGCCAGCCCGAGGCTTTGGTGCCTGTATAGACAATCGGGGCAAAACTCGTTCCGGGCGCCCGCATCGATTCACGCGCCATGACGACCGGATCAGACACCGACCATTTACGGCAATTGCCGACGCTTGTTGCGGGTTTCAGGTTGAGTTCTGAAGCCGCCACCGCAGCGACGTCGCCGCAAAGGAAAAATTCGGAAGACTGCACTTTATTGCCGTACGAAAGGTAGGTCGAGGAAAATCCGTACGATTTGACCGGCTGCAGCGATTCTCTGCTGATCATCAGCTGGCCACGGCTGCCGACCTCGAGACCGGGAACCACGATGCGCAGCTCTTTTTTTCCGGTAGCGATGTTCTGGTCGTCGACTTCGTCGATGACATAATATTCTTCGGCCTTACCGACAGTTTTACGCGCGCGGTCTTTCGAGACGACCTCGAGTTTGTTGACAAAAATTTTCTCCCGCAGCGGATCAAAGGTGAATACATACTTCGAATGCTGCGCAATGCCTGCATCGGCATGAATAGAAAAATCATAGTAATATGTCGTCCGTTCGGGCTCGCCTTTTTTGAAGTAGACCGATTTGACGACGCGGTTGATGACCGACGGTTCGTCGGTGTATTTGGCCTCTTTTGGTTGTTCATAGCCACCGGGTATCTCCACGGGGTTCACAGGGTCCTGAATGCTCGAGTTCTGGCCTTGGCCCAACAGTGAAGTAACATAATTGAGATAGTCGCGAGCATCTGCATCTTTCGGGTTGCCGCGCACAACGTATTCGAAACTGTTCTTCGCGTCGCGGTAACGGCCGAGTTTGTAGAGCGCTACTCCCTTTAAATATTCGACGGCTGCATTGCGCACTTTTTGCTCTATCAGTTTGTCGCAGATTTCAACGGCTTTTGAAGGTGATTCCATCTGTATGTATAGCCAGCCGAGTTCGAGTCGCGCGTCGGTATTGGCCGGATTTTCACTGATCAGGCGTTTATAAGCGGCTTCGGCCTTGTCATGTTTGCGGTTCTTACGCAACTGGTTGGCGTGGAAAAGTGCTAATTCGGCAGAGTAATGAGATTTCAGCGCTTCGTCGAGCTTTGACTGCAATTCAGCTTCTTTACCCATTCGCTGCAGAACATCGAGGTAGTCGCGGAAATCATGGTCATTCCAGTAACCTCCCTGAAAAAGTTTCGCATACAACGATTCAGCTTCGGCGTAACGCCCGGTTTTATAGGCGGCGAAAGCTTTCCACGAAATAATATTTTTAT
Source organism: Leptospiraceae bacterium (assembly GCA_016788945.1). GTDB lineage: Bacteria > Spirochaetota > Leptospiria > Turneriellales > Turneriellaceae > Turneriella. Next base: position 10,163 of record JAEUSA010000105.1, on the reverse strand, counting down.
CGTTGGGTAAACGTTTCTCAGCCTGCAATACCACCTCATACAGCCGCTTGAAATCCTGCGTACGCGAGAGCGCTTGCAACAGCAGGTTCAGCGTGCCGGCATCAGCGGGGTTCATGTCGTGTGATTTGGAGAGGTTCTGCAGCGCTCTGACGAAATCGCCATTCTTGAACTGTATCTCGCCGACTCGGCCGAGAAACCAAGCCTGTGTTTTGACACTTTTTTCGTTGAATTTTCCCGGTTGTGCCTGTTCGTCAAACTGGAAGTTGTCGGCGAAAGCAAAGATCTTGCGGCGCTCTTCATTGGCGCCCGGAGATTCATTGAACCAGATGATCACCGCGTGCATGAAATGCTTACGTTCGACGATGCGTGTAAAATACGTGTAGCGGCGATCTTCGACTACGCGCGGATAGCTGTATTCACTGATCTTTATTCCCTGATTCTCATAACTGCGCAGGGGTTTACCCATTGCCTTCGCATGGTCCTGATTGATGGCCTGCATGATGTCTTGTGCGTTAACAGAGGGGGGAGTGAGGTCGGCAGGTTTTAGTGAAAAAACTACCATGCCGCCGAAATCTTCGTACTGCAATCCGTATTCAGCATTTGGCACCTCGCTGCTCAGGGTATCCCAGCTGCGAAATCCGCTGCCGGCGATTTTGAGCGTATAGGCAAAATCTGCGGATCGGTATGCGGCCGGGGTTTTCTCAAGCAGATCTTCAATAGTCTTCAGATAATTCTGCGCAGCTTGATCTTGCCCGCCCGCGCTCTGGTATTGGGTGAAATATTTTCTCGCATTGGCGTAGTCTTTCAGCGAATAATAAAACAACCCCGTGTTAAAGAAGATTGTCGGGTCGGTGAAACCGGCACTTTCCATCTTCAGCGAAACCTCGAGCCCTTCACGGAACATACGCTGGTCGTAATAGAGTTTCGCGTATTCAAAGCCGACTTTTTCCGTAAAACCGAACTTCTTTTCGGCATCCTGAATAGCTTCTTTCGCTTTCTGGAACTGTTTCTCTTCACGGAAAAAATGCGCTACGTAGCGCATGAGTTCTTCGTTTTTCTGTGTCGCGAGGTATTTCGTAGCCAGCTGGGCCGCCTTTTCGGGTTGTTTGATCGCCGAATAAGCGCGCAGCATATATTCAAACTCATCGTATGCCCAATAACCCTGCTCAAACGACGCTTCATACAGCGGTGCCGCTTCGCGGAAATTATTCAGCTTATAGGCGAAGTATGCCTTGAACGAAAGCAGGTTCGCGTTGCGGGCGGTAACGTCGGCGTATTTTTCGGTAACGGCGAAACCCGCCGCATAGTTTTTCTGTTTGTCATATACGCTGCAGATCTGTGAAACTGCTGCCGCATCGTCGATGTGGTAGAGCAAAGCCTCTTCATAAAGTTCGCGCGCAATCTGAAAATTCGATTGGCCGGCGGCGTGATTGCCGGTCTTCATCAGAAAGTGGAAATGACGGCGCTGCTGCTCTTCGCTTTGCTTGTCGGGCGTCGTTGCAGCGCTGTTTTTCGAACGGAAGCTGATTTCCATGCGCTGCGGTTTCGGTTTAACCGATGCCTCGACCGGTTGTTCGCCGGCTATTTCGAGAATATATACGGGCGGTTTTATATGCAGACGCGCTTCATAAAACAATTGGCCGTTTTTGTTGTTCGAGAGTCCTTCGGCCTTGTAGACGGGAGTCTCGCTCGTGCCTTCTTTTTTCGGCGAACTGAAATGAACTTCTTTCGTGACCTCTGTCGCCGTCAGCATGCCGCGCAGAATTTCTTCGGGCTTGATCTTTGTATTGCGAATGACAACCGGGTAATAGGCAAGCAGCGTACGCTGCGCGCGCATGAAGACGAACTCCGGCTTACCGGCTGCCTGTCCGGTATTTTCCATCGGCATAAAGTATGTGCCTTCGGCGCGCAGATCATAGCCGTAGAAAGCCGAACCTACATTTTTCGGGCGGCCCTGCACGAAGCGGGGTGATACTGCGCTTTTGTCCGGAAAATGTACCGACGCAAGCAGCTTCGCCATAACCTCAGAGAGTGCCTTGCGGTCAGTTTTTTCAGAACGGATCTTGATGACGTAATTAAAACCCTTGCGGCTGCCATCCCACATGATTTCGCGAAACGCCGGGGTGCCTGATTTGGTCGCTACTTCGCGCAAAAAACCCGAGAGCCCGTCGACGGCATGTTCTTTAAGTGAATCAAGCTGCATTTCGCGGCCCGGATATGTCGATTGCATGAACACATTGGCTTCGCGTTTGACTTCTGAAAAGCTTTCGGGAGGAAAATAGCCGATATCCATCGCGGCTACCGACAGCGCAATATCGCCGTCTTTGTGGCGAAAACGCAGCCACAAGTTGTTCCCTTTCTTTTCGGTTTCTACGCCCGTCCAGTCGCTGAATCTTTCGAGCTTCAGGTTGAACTCGGCAACGTTGATGCGCTCGGCTGCAGCACCCCGAAAGCTTCTCGCAAATTCAGGCGTGTCTTCGTAAGAGAGATCTGCAGCGATCAGTGCGCTGACGCAGAGAAAAAAACAACAAGACATAAAGAGTTTGGTCATGGGTTTCATAGGTGTATCCTGCGGCTATACTGGCGAATATCGCTGGGATGTAAAAGATTTGCTGAATCCGCACCATGGGAGCGGGGGGATTTTTTTGGAAAAACTGACTCTATCGTCATAACAAATCGCGTGCGTTTCCGCTTTGAATAAATGCTATAAAACCTGATTCGTCCGGTGGGTGTGTCCGTAATTTAACAACTTATGGAACGACTCAAAATCGGTATCTCTGCCTGCTTTATGCATAAAGATCCCACGCGTGCGATCTTCAAGGGCAAAACTCTGCTCTATGTCGAAGAATCGCTCGCTCACTGGGTGATGCGTCTTGGCGCACAGGCGTTCATGATACCCTCGGTTGCCCCGGGGGGCAAAATCGACCTCAGGGAATATGCGGATGCACTCGATGGTCTGGTGCTGCATGGCGGGGCCGATGTGGCGCCCGAAAGTTACGGCGAGAAGCCACTCAAAGACGAATGGAAGGGTGACCGTATTCGCGATCTCTATGAAATTGAACTGTTCAAAGCCTTTAAAGCCGTTGAAAAGCCCGTGCTCGGTATCTGCCGTGGGGCACAGCTGATCAACGTCGCGTTGGGTGGGTCGCTGTATCAAGACATTAACACGCAGATCGATAAATCGCTCGTGCACCGCGACTGGAACATCTATGACCAGAATTTCCATGAGGTCGAGTTCAAACACGGTTCGTATCTCGAGAAGGTTTTTGGTCGCGGCAGTTTTCGCACGAACAGCGTACACCATCAGGCGCTGAAAGACCTCGGCGAGGGCCTTATTGTCGAAGCGATTTCGACTGAAGACAAGATCGTTGAAGGTATCAAATATCAGGGTGTGCCCTATATCTGCGGCATACAATGGCATCCGGAGTTTCACGACGATGAAGACAATGCGCTCTTGTCCGGAGATCCGTTGCTGAAAGATTTTATGCAGGAATGCGAGGTGCGCCGTACCGAACTGCGTATGCAACTCGGTACGACGCGGAGATAATTTATGAATATTGCAGTTATTAATCCCGCAACGGGAAAAAACATTGGCAGCGTACCCGCAGATGACGCTGGCACGATTGCCAAAAAATATGCCGCCGCACGTGCAGCGCAGCCGGCGTGGCAGGCGCTTGGATTAACGGCAAGACTTGGTATTATCAAAAAGTTCCGCGATCGCGTTGAGAAAGACATCGAAGAAGCCGCGCTCACACTCACGCGCGATACGGGAAAACCGATCAGCCAGTCGCGCAACGAACTTAAAGGACTGCTCGGTCGTTTTGATTTTTTTCTCGCTGAAACCGAAAAAACGATCGCGACAGAAACGGTACTGCGCGACGGCACCGCGCTCGTCGAAGAAATCGAACACGAACCGCTTGGTGTCATCGCCAACATTTCCGCGTGGAATTACCCCTGGTTTGTCGGCTCGAATGTGTACGTGCCGGCGTTGCTGTCCGGTAATGCGGTGCTCTACAAACCGTCGGAATTTGCGCTCTTATCAGGATTAACCATGGCGCGTTATCTGCACGAGAGCGGGGTGCCGGCGGATGTATTTCAAGTGATATGTGTCATGGGCGATGTGGGGGCGGCGTTGCTTGCCCAACCGATCGATGGCATCTTCTTTACCGGCTCAGTCGCGACGGGACGCAAAATTGCCGAAGCGGCAGCCAAAAAATTCATCAAAGTGCAGCTTGAGTTAGGCGGCAAAGACCCGGCGTATATTACCGACGACGTCGATGTCAAAGCGGCCGCCGAAGCGACAGCCGACGGGGCGATGTACAATACAGGACAAAGCTGCTGCAGTGTGGAGCGCATCTACGTGCACGAGAAGGTCTATGATGAGTTTATGCGGCATTTTAAGGCCACGGTAGATTCATTCAAGCTCGGCGATCCGGAAAATAACGAGACCTATATCGGTGCGCTAACGCGCGGCAAACTCGCTCTCGATTTTCTCAAGGGCCAGATCGACGACGCTGTCGCAAAGGGCGGCAGAATTGTCTGCGGCGGCGCGCAGGCCAACACCGCCTCCGGTATTTATCTCGCACCGACGGTTGTAGAACAGGCGAACCACGAGATGGCCATCATGCGCGAAGAAAGTTTTGGCCCTGTGATCGGTATTATGAAAGTCAAAGACGACGGCGAGGCGCAGAAACTCATGAACGATACCGAGTATGGTCTGACCGCCGCCGTCTACTGCCGCGATCAGATGCGGGCGAAAAAGATTCTCAGCGGAGTCAATGCCGGCAGCGCTTACATCAACTGCTGCGACCGCGTGAGTCCGCGCCTGCCGTGGTCGGGTCGGGGAGTCAGCGGTGTCGGTTTGACGCTGTCAACCTATGGCATCGAAACATTCACGCGACCAAAAGCCTGGCACATAAAATAGTGCCGCCTCGTTGCATTTGGCGGTTGAACTGCCAAGCGCAGAGGTAAACACATTATATCAAAAGTGTTCGCGCTGCGGTTCGTGCGTTGAAATGAATTTGTAGAGTCGTGCGCGATCTGTTTCGCTCATATCCACCGGACGCATCAGCCAGAGTTCAGGCGGCCGGTACGGATTTACCCGGACCCGGCAGGTAATCGGTTCTTCGAGTTCGAGTGTCATCTCCCAGTATTCCTGCTTGCGCAGCACCCACGGCGGCGGCGGTTCGGTGAAACGAATCGACATCGCCCGGTCAGAGATGCGCTGCGTCTCGGCATAAAAATATTCGGGTGCTTTTTCCGGGTCTGGTTCAGCGCTTTCGACGTTCATTTCGGGATGCGGCCAGCGCTCGAGTTTTACCCGCACTTCGATGATGCTCATCAGGTGCTGATCGCCGCGGAATTCAATTGGCCCGTCGTGGCGAAAAATCAGCGAAGGTCCGTTGACCTTGGTTATTTTTCCCGACAGCAAAAAGCCACCGAGTTGCGGCCGGTAAGCATAAATCTTCGCATCACCCAATGGTAGAAGAATCTTCTCGGTAAGGCTGAGCAGCATCTGGTCGTCTTTGATTTTTAGTATCGAAGCGAGGTGTGACTTCTTGTTCACGTCAATCGCGCACGGTTCACCGGGACGCAGGTCACTGACCGATTTGATTTCAATCTGCGAGGTCATGCCGGGCAGCACCTTGTCGAATATTTCTACTCGGTCGTTGGCGGTGATCATGTCATGTTGGCGTAGGTACTGGTGCAGATAGTGCGCGAGGGATTTCTGTGAAAGCAGGATTTCATTTTGTTGCGCTTCTTTGAGGTTCTTGAAGAAGTCATTTGCCCATTGTAACTGGTTCTTGGTCAAACCACGGTGCATCACCACCTGCATAAAGCGGTTGCTGAGCGCATTTTTCTGATTCTCACGCCGCAGCCGCCACTGTAAAAAAAGCATCAGGCCGATAATGAACAGCAGAAAATAGACGAGGTAGGGCAGTGTACTGGCGTCGAAGCCGGGCAGGCGGAGGAAATCCGCCTCGCCCCACAGGAGTATAAATTGCATCAGCCCTTGGCCGGTAGCATACGACTCTTCAGCAGGGCAATAATTTCTTCGCGGCTCATCTTTTTCTCTGACAGGTCGACGAAAAATTTGCTGAGTATCTTGTATTGTTTGGCCATCAGCAACAGCCAGATGATGAAGTAGTCGAGTTTGCGGAACACGATAGATTTGGTGTCGCGGTAGGTCGACAGGTTATCGAGAAAATCGATCGGCATATCGAGCCAGTGGCGGTTCATGTTCACATGGTGGCCGATATGGTAACCGTCGTTAAAGCAACGTTTGTTATACGGTGAGTCGATAAAACTGATGCTGTTGAGGTAGGGGTTCGCCGGATCGGTCGTGTCGACGAATGCATGTTGCGTCCAGTTGCCCGCCATCAGTAAAAACCGCGTCAGAATCCACGGGATAATAAATACAAACAGGGTGGCCTCGGCATTCAGGTAGAACAATCCGCCGACGACAGCATACCACGACAGCTCACCCAAAATCGCCTTGCGCAAGAACGGCCAGCGTTTCTTCTTTATGAAGTACCAGCTGAGCGTAAAAATGCCGAATACCGCGAACATGAAGTAATAGTGCAGAAAGGCCAAAAAGCTGTCGCGGCGGTATTTGATCGTGGTGCTGAGATCGGTTATGAGGTTATTCTCGGGATGGTGCATACCGAGGTGGTGCGAAAAGTAGGTGTACGGAGTCATGCCGAAGAAGAAACCAAGAATTGCCTGCGGCCAGAAGTTCAGAAAACGCAGACCATAGTGGAAAAGCGGACGGTGCGAAACGTTGTGCAGCATCAGCGTATATGGCCCGAGATAGAAGAGAAACAGCACAATGTGCGCGAGGCCGAGCCACAAGCGGTATTGCGGTAAAAACCAGACTGCCGCGCCCAAGCCGGGCAGCAGTATACTCAGCTTTACCATACAGGTGAACAGGTCAATGTCGCGGACATCTTTAATAAAGATGCTTGCGAGGCGTTTAACGAGATTCGCATTACTCCAACCGGGTTTGATGGGGTCAGAGCCGATGAGCGCGGTTGCCGAATTTTCTGCCATGCACAAAAATATGCCATCGAGACATGGGGAAAAGGAGAAAAAGTATGCAGCGCGTCCCTGAACGCAGTATATTCCCCACATGACCGGTGAGTATATCTGGCCTTTCTGGATCGGGGGCCTCGCCATCGCGGCCGTTTCCCTAACGCTCGTCTATCTGACGGGAAAGTTTCTTTCTGTTACGCGCGGTTATGCCAGCGTGTGTTCGATTTTTTCGAAGCTGAGTTTTTTTAGACGTCCGGATCTCGGTGGGCCATTCGGTTTCAGAACTTTTTTTACTATCGGGCTTTTGGCCGGTGGAGCCATCGCGGCAATCACTACCACTGGTTGGCATCCCACTTGGGCGCTCGGCAAGTTTGACGAAATCTGGGGCGCGAGCATCTATACTAAGGGTGGCATACTGATCCTTGGCGGCTTTCTCTGGGGTTATGGCTCGCGTATGGCCAAAGGCTGTACCTCGGGCAATTCGATCTCAGGACTCTCGAAAGGTTCGCTCGCGAGTCTTGTCGCGACCATGGGCTTTATGGTCGCTGGCGTGATTGTCACCTTTGTGCTTGCTTATGCTTCGGGGGTAAAATGATATTGCGTGCAGTTTTTCTGTTTTTAGGCACGGCGTTCGGTTATATATTGATTCGCGCCGGGGTTTCGAGCTACGATGTAATCCGCGATATGTTTTTATTGAGGTCGTGGCATATGTATGGTGTTCTCGGCGTCGCAGTGCCCGTCGCTTTTGTTGGCGTGCAGCTATGGAAAAAGTTCGGCGGCAAACCGCTGTTGGGCGGCGAGACCGATTGGTCGATCGAGAAAGTGTCAAAGAATCAGGTAATCGGCGGATTAATCTCAGGTACGGGTTGGGCGCTCACGGGTGCCTGTCCCGGGCCCGCGCTCGCCATTCTCGGCTACGGTCTCTGGTCGGGCGGATTCATTGTGATAGGTATTTTTCTCGGCACCTATGCCTTCGCATACCTTGAAGAGCGGGCGCGTCTAAACAGTTGAAAATTGCATTTGCTACTGTTTAGACGCCTCCTGATTATAGTCGCTTCTCAGCATACGTCATTACAAGAAAGGCCTTACAATCTTTTGTCCCGGTCGAGCGGTATGTGTGCGGTTGATCGGCGACAAAATAGATCGCGTCGCCTTCTTTCAATAGCGTCTTTTGTCCGCTGACTTCGATCTCTAACTCACCCGCTTCGACCACGATATTTTCTGCCGTGCCGGCAGGGTGGGGTACTGCGCGTTCAATCGAGCCGGCTTTGAGAAAAAGTTCATAGAACTCGACCCGCCTGGGTATGTCGAGCGGAAAGAGCGCCTTGGACTGAAAGTTGCCCTTTTGTGACGAGAGCACCTTCATTTCTGCCTTGCGCACGACCTGCAGCTGCGAATCGGTGCGCTTCGAAATCAGCGCCGCAAACGGCACATCGAGCGCGCGTGCGATTTTCCACAGCACATTAATCGACGGCGCACTGCGGGCCTGCTCGATCTGGCTGAGCATCGCTTTCGAGACGCCCGAAAGCCCCGCGAGACGGTCGAGCGATAAATCCATGTCGGATCTCAGGCGTTTGAGGTTGTCGGCGACGATGCCGGTCAGATTTTCCGTGCCTGCCGCAGCGGCGTCGGTCTTTTTTTTCTTGTTCGTTTTCATGGATTTTTGTCTGTTTTTGTTGACGGCGAGTGTGTAGTATAAGTACATTCCGTGCTACATGACGTTCGGTATAGCAGATTTTAGTTCACTGGCCTGTTGTTGCTGTACCTGCCCTTTGCGCCTTCAGGCGCTTCAGGGATAGCTGAGGGCTTCGCTACCCTCAACTGCCCCGGAAGCACCGGGGCTTCTGAAAAATACCCGGTAACTATTTAAGGAGTCGGCCTGATACCGCGTCCGTGCGGGCCGACTCCAAGAACATCCGTGTTCAAAGGAGTGATTATGAAAGTACAAAGCATTCTCGAGATTATCGGCAATACGCCGCATCTACGCATCAAACATCTTTTCGGCGACAACGAAGTCTGGGTAAAACTCGAACGCCAGAACCCCGGTGCGAGCATTAAAGACCGTATCGCGCTTTCGATGGTCGAAGACGCCGAGCGGCGCGGAATCCTCAAGCCCGGCAGCGTTATCATCGAACCTACCTCCGGAAATACCGGTATAGGCCTCTCGCTCGTAGCGGCCGCAAAAAAATATAAACTCATTCTGGTGATGCCTGAAAGCATGTCGGTCGAGCGCCGCGCTGTGATGGCAGCTTATGGTGCGAGCTTTGATCTCACGCCGCGTGAAAAAGGCATGAAGGGTGCCATCGAGCGAGCGAAAGAACTTTCGGCGCAAACACCGAACTCGTGGATTCCGCAGCAGTTTGAAAATGAAGCCAATATTGCTGCACATACGAAATTTACCGCGCAAGAGGTCATCCGCGACTTTCCCGAAGGAATCGATGTGTTGATAACCGGTGTGGGTACAGGCGGGCACATCACTGCTCTCGCTGAAGTGCTGCGCGCAAAGTGGCCGAATCTTGAAGTCTACGCCGTAGAGCCAGCGGCTTCGCCTGTCATCTCTGGTGGTAATCCGGCACCGCACCCGATTCAGGGTATCGGTGCCGGATTTATCCCCAAGAACCTGAAAAAAGAACTGCTTACCGGTGTGATCCAGGTGACGAAAGAAGAAGCGTTTGAATATGCCAAGCGTGCTGCGCGTGAAGAGGCGTTGTTCGGTGGTATATCCAGCGGTGCTTCGCTCGCGGCGGTCGCGAAAAAAATTCCGGAACTCAAGAAAGGCTCGCGCATTCTTACCTTTAACTATGACACCGGCGAGCGTTATCTCTCGATCGAAGGTCTCTTTTAGTCATGGCGGAGATTCTGACAGCGAATCGTTGACTATGAAAAATGTTATGAAGAACTCCTGTTGTAGCCCCTCGGCAGCATGTTGCTGCCGCATGGTCTGCGACTGTTGTCGCAGGCACGAGGCTGCGGCATGGACGTCCATGTCTGCCGCAGCCCCCGCAACATCCTGTTGCAAGGGTGCGTGCGGCTATCCCCTTCTGTACCTAAGGAGGTGATATCCCTGCGCATTTGCTGAATCATCCCGGTTCAGCAGGCAGCGGGGAAAAAAACTTAGGAGTAAAAAAAAT
>JAEUSA010000369.1 GCA_016788945.1 Leptospiraceae bacterium | reverse complement strand
GCGCCGATAAGATTCTTTCGGTTCTTAAAGTCGAGCCGCGCGAAATCGACAACCGGCTGCTCAAGGTGATTGCCGCAGTCGCCGCAGGGCGGACAGGTAGCGAGAAACTCCGGCGGTTTATGAAACGGGCATCTTTTCGCTATAATGCGGCGCCGTTAAGGAGTTTGGCGGAGGAAATCAGCGCGGCGAAGAGCGAAAATAATCCGTGACAGGCTGCCTGAGGATTGCAGAATATTCACATGGCGACTACCGAAAAACAAGGACTCATCATACGGACGAAAAATTTCTTTCTCGATACCCTTTCAGGTAATTTCGATGAAACGGTAAAATTCCGCCGCCGGTTGCAGGCATCGATAAAATTTGTTATCGCAGCAGTCAGAAAATTTCTCGACGATGAAGTGTTGCTGCGCAGTGCATCGATCAGTTACGCAATCGTCGTGAGTTTCGTGCCGACTCTTGTTGTCGTGATGATGTTAGGGTCGCGTTTCATTAACCTCGATGCCTATTTTGAAAAGGCGAGCGACTTCGCCCGGCTCTCAGGTATTCAGATTAACCTCGAACCCTATTTTAATGTGATTCGGGAATTTCTCAAAAATGCCGGAGCAATCGGCGGTATTGGTTTTCTCGTATTGCTGTTCTCGGCGACGAGTGTGCTTCGTAACGTCGAAGATTCGATTAACAAAATCTGGCGCGTCAACCGCACGCGACCTATGGTACAGAAGATTGCCGGTTTCTTAATGGTGATGGTTTTCGGCCCGGTTGTTCTGGCGCTGGGCATCAGCTACGCGCAGTGGATGCTCGGGCAGTTTGCTTCGCCAAACCTGAAACAGGTGCGCGTTATTCAGGATTCTGTGCAAATACTCGGCGATAAGCGCGTCGTGCTTGTACAGAATGAGAAAGGCAAACCGTTTCGTGAAAAGAACGTTCTCAAGCAGGTCGACTATGCATCGGAAAATGAAAGCCTCGTTTATGAACCGGATAAAAACACCTTTGTATCTCCTGACCGCAGTGACATTTACGGAAATGCACCCCACGCCACAAAGTCTGTGTTAAAAAATGCCGTGTTCATGGACTATGCACGCACGGCAAACAGAGAAATCCTCATTACTGACAATGGTATTATACTCACAAGCCGCGATAACGGAGGCACCTTTTTCGTGAAACGCTATTACACGGAAATCGAAGACCGTGTGCACGAGGTGACATTCCAACGCATGCAGTTCATGACAGAGAAGCAAGGCCTTATCATCGGCGGTGATGGCCTGATACTGCGCACCGGCGATGGCGGTGATACTTGGCAACCCGTTCACCAACCCGGTGTCATCAGTAATCTGCGGCAGATCGCGCGCGTAAAATCCGGCGTGTGGGCAGTTCTCGGCGAAGAGGGTGTGGCACTTATTACCGAAGACGCCGGGCAGAGTTTCCGTGAATTCAGCTCGCTGAAACGTGCGCTCCGCAATCCGAAAGCTTCGTTTACCGGGCTTGCGATGATCGAGCAGAATGGTTACATTGTTGGTGAAGCCGGATTGTTACTGATGACGCGTAATGGCGGCGAGACCTGGCGGTCATTTCCGATGGCCGAAAATATGTTCTTTCAGGATGTCGCCGTGGCTCCCGATGGAACCGCAGTCGCGGTCGGCTATGAAGGCCTGATTCGTTATTCGCGCTTCCTTTCAGACGGTACGGTGCAGTGGCAAGAGGCAAAGAGCCGTGCTGATGTAGACCTGCACGCGGTAAGATTTTATCCGAAAGAGAATCGGTTCATTATCGTGGGCGATCACTATCAGATGATGACCTACCAGATCGATGAAAAATCTGTCGATGGTACCAAAGATTTCAAGACCATTCAGAAGGCGCCTTTCTGGCGCCGGTTGATTTCTGCGATCGGCAACGTGCTGATACCGTTCCTCGTCATCTTTATTCTGTTTTTCCTATTGTATAAGGTGATTCCGTACACTCAGGTAAATGCCAAATCAGCAGCGATCGGGGCGACGTTTACTTCGATATCTTGGGTGATTTTTCTGATACTGTACAAATACTATGTCACGAATTTCTCGAAGGGCACGGCTGCGCTTTACGGAACTCTCGCGTTGATTCCGATCACGCTGTTGCTGCTTTATGTTTCATCGCTGATCGTGCTGTTCGGAGCAGAGATTGCCTTTTTCGTACAATACCCGCAGCTATTTCGCATGTCGAAAAAATCGACATTTGAAGAGCGCCAGAAGCGTCAGCTGTGGTATGCCATGAACCTGCTCTATCGTCTGGCGCAGAGTTTTAACACAGGCAAGCAAGATTGCACGACCGATAAGATGATCAAATACTGTAACGGCGATCAGGAAGAATTCAACTTCATCATCGAACGCCTGAAGAACCGGGGTTATGTGACGCAGACAGATGACCAGACCTGGCTTCTCGCAATGAATCCCGATTTGATCCAGATTGGTACCTTGCTTGAAGATCTTGATCCGTCAGATTATTCGATACCCGACTATTCGGCCAAAAATGCGTTCATGCGTTCGGTTAAAGGCTATTTTGACGAACTGGCAGATAAGCGCAGTAAGGTATTTCGTAAGGTATCACTTTCTGAACTCATGCAGGCGAAATAACCTGTTGGGTTTCGGCTTGAGCGCCGATATTCAATAGGTGAAGCTGCGCGGATTTCTACTGTGCGCGTTATTTTTTCCGTCGCTCGCCTCGGCGACGCTTCGCCTTGACTATTATTACGACCAGTCGGGCATGTTTACCAAATTCTCCGATTGGGTACCCAAGCGCTTGCACCAGTGGCAGCCGCAGTTTGTCGAAGATTTTTTTCTGCTCTACAGCCTTAAACAGCATTCTCAGCAAGAAGAAATTCGCCGCAACATTTTTTTTCTGAAGATTGCACTCGAAAAAAAGTTTCGCCATCCGCGTGAAGCGCTTTGTCTCATACACAATCCGCAGGAATACCATAAGTACCGGCTGCTGATGCACATGCACCTCAACCTGCAGATTATGCGCTCATACCTGCGTTTAGGCTCGCTGTTCGACAAGCGGCATCTTTATTTCTACAACCTCGACTTTGCACCTGAACTTAAAAACTCGTTCCAGGTCGCCGAAGGTTATTACCGTGAGTCGATGGATTACTGGAAGAAAGCGCGCAATCTGGCGCTCGAAGCGTCATCGTACAATTTTGAAATTGATATGCCAGGCCTCGAGTCGATCAGGGCAGATATTCTCGCCGGTGACATCGATTACACGGTTTTTACGGGAAATCACCTGTTGCGGTTGAAACAAAAGCAACAAGAAGTTGACAACTGGCTCGCGCAGAAGCCAAATCGCTGAAAAGCTGTGCGCACTGTTGGCGATTTTCAGTCTGATGGTGCGTGGCCGCTCCGAGCGAATATATTCTTGCGCTGGGCACTAATGTAGGTGACCGGCAGCATAACCTTTCGCGGGCGCGTGAGGGCATTGCGCGCTTTGCCACTATCGTCGCCGAATCGGCAATCCTCGAAACTTGGCCGATTTTAATTCGGGCACAGGGGCGCTTTCTCAATCAGGCGGTGCGCATCTCGACCACGCTTGAACCACAGGCGTTGCTTGCCGAAGTCCTTTCGCTCGAAAAGCAGATCGGCCGGCAAAAGCGCATCAAGAATGGGCCGCGGGAGATCGACATCGATATCATCTGGAGCTCGCTGGGCCGGGTCAATTTGCCGAACCTCGTAATTCCACATCCCTATAACCGTGCCCGCGAATGGGTTCGACAGTTCATGCGCGAACTGAAAGCAGACGCAATCGATGAGACCGGTGTCAGCTGGTCGGCGATTCAGGGGCGCTCGGTTATGAACGTGCATGATTTCACGAAAAAAAAGGCGGCGGGGGAAAAAATCACCGTTGTGACCTGTTATGATTTCGCTTTTTCCCGCCTGATTGCGCGAACCTCGGTCGATGCGATTCTGGTCGGCGATTCGCTCGGCAACGTCATTCAGGGGCAGCCCAATACCATACCGGTCAGCGTCGACGACATGGTCTACCACGGCAAAATCGTCCGGCGCGGTGCACCGCAGGCGTTCATCGTCGTCGATATGCCGTTTATGTCTTATCAAACGAGCGTCGAAGAAGCGCTCAGAAATGCGGGGCGCATTGTCAAAGAGACGGGCGCCGATGCCGTGAAACTTGAAGGTGGAGCGAACATTGCAGCACAGGTGCGCGCGCTGACAGAAAGCGGCATACCCGTGATGGGCCATCTCGGGTTGACGCCGCAATCGCTGCTGGCGTTCGGCGGTTACAAAGTACAGGGAAAAACCACGGCCGCGGCGCAAAAGTTGATCGACGATGCAAAACTTCTCGAGCAGAGCGGGGCGTTCGCCATTGTTCTTGAGATGATTCCCGCGGCGCTGACCGCTCAGGTGTCGCAAAGTCTATCGATACCCACGATCGGTATTGGCGCGGGCGAGAAGGCCGACGGACAGGTTCTGGTGCTCAATGACCTTCTCGGGCTTGACCCCGATTTTGCGCCGAAATTTGTGCGTAAATATGCAGATCTCAGTAGTTCAGTGCTTTCTGCACTGGAGAATTACGCGGCCGATGTGCGCACGGGCAAATTTCCCGGCGAAAAGGAATCGTTTTCCTGAAACCGCAGGCTACACAGCAGCGTCTCATTCTCATTACCGGTGCAAGCCGCGGGCTCGGGCTTGCGACGGCGAAAATTTTGTCAGAGCGCGGCGAACGGCTTATTCTCTGCGGCCGGGATAACAAACGCTTACATGCGGCGGCGCAGAATCTGGCGGCCCGAAATAACGTCTTTTTGCTCGCCGCTGATGTGGCAAAACCTGATTTTCCGAAAAAATTTGCGGCGCTGATGTCGCAACATAAACTGCAGCGGCTCGATTGTGTGATCCACAATGCAGCGATCAATCACATGGGCACGCTCGCGCAGACGAAACTGGAGAATGCCGAAAATACATTTCGTGTCAATACCTACTCTGTGCTGCACGTTACGTCGGCAACGGAACCCTACCTTTCCGCTGCGGGAGATCCGCGCTTCATTCTTGTCTCGAGCCTGATGAAATATTTCCCGATGCCGGGCCGCGCCGTCTACGCTGCGAGTAAGGCCGCGGCCGAACAGTTCTTGCTCGCCTGGAAGCTCGAGTTGAAAGCCCGGCAAAGCCCGATACGCGTGCAGATTTTTCGGCCAGCGGGTATTGAAACGGATTTTCACCATAACACGACGACAGACGGCGAAGCTCCGAAATCAGACATCTCACGCATGAGCGCCGCGCGCGTCGCACGCTATCTTGCAGATTTTACGCAGCAAAACCGCCGCGAAATGGCACCGGGTTATATGAACAAGCTAGTGGCTTTTGTGGCGAGGCATTTTCCCGGTGTGACCCGCCGCATATTGCTGAGGCGCTACAAAAAACACCACCGCTCAGCCTGAAGCATGGTGGCTTTTTTTTTCCGATTATCTATTGCGTGCGGTACAGCGTATCTCGGAAAGGGGCGGCGCAGACAGCACGGTCGCGGCAGGTAACAGAAAGCAGATTCGGATTTGCTGCTACGCGGCGAATAACGAGACCACCGGCATTGAGTTCGTTGCTGCGTGCGATATACTTTCCGGCAAGTTTCTTACTACGTCCACCGGCCGAGATCGATACTGCATAGTTATCGCCTGAGGCCGATATAACAAGCGAAACGACCTGCATTTTACCGCCGGCAGAAACCTCGCCACCCCAGTTCCCCTGAAAAGCAGCCAGTTCGCTGTCGCTGGTATAGCGCGCGCGAATCACCGGGCGTTCGGCATTCATGGCGACTGCGGCGATGGCTGACTCGACGGATTCACCGCCGTTGGCCAGTTTTGCGCGCACAACATAATACCACAGTTCACCGGGCGCGCCGGGAAAATTTTCGTTGAAGCGTGCCTGCTTTGCCGTCGCGGCGAGATCCCACCGGCCCGCATTGAAGCGCCGGCGAAAGACGTAATATTCGCTTGCTTTGGTTACGGCTTTCCAGCTGAGCACGACCTTATTGCCCTTGAGTTCGGCTTTGACGTCGGTGGGCGCATCGGGAATCTCTGTCGCGCGGCTGGCATTCGCATTGACGGCACCCCACACGGGCCTTGCCTCATCGCCGAGTTCTTTTGCATTGGCGGCGCGCACGCTGTAAGCCTGACGCTGGCCTGAAAGTGCCTCAGCGGAGGTATCTTCAAAACGGTTTTTGGGCGACCAGGCAAGTTCGTTCCAGCTGCCCGTCGCACGATCGAAACGCACAATCCAGTATTTAGTCGCACCGGGTACGGAATCCCATGTTACGACAATTTTGTCGTTATAGACGCCGTCGGTCGCAGCCAAATTTTCCACGCGTGCGGGGCGGTTTGAAAGAACGGGCGGTACGATGGGGGCAGGTGGTGCCGGTTTGACCTGTGTCGCTGCGTAACCTTTGGCAATCATGCTCTGTTCGGGGTCGGATTTCCTTTGGTCGCGTATCGACAACACGCGATAGTCATAGGCCACGTCTTCTTGTACGGCGTTATCCTGAAAGGTCGTATTACCCGAGTAGCCCACCGATTCAAAATTAAAATCGCCCGAAATGCTGCGCTGAATTTCATACGCAGTCGCTCCGGCGGCCTTTGACCAAGTCAAGACAATCTTCTCGTTGTGTGCTCCCTGCGTC
>JAEUSA010000367.1 GCA_016788945.1 Leptospiraceae bacterium | reverse complement strand
ATCGAGAAGGCCGGGGCGACAATTATCAATACCGGAATCGGCTGGCACGAGGCGCGCATTCCGACCATCGCGATGGTCGTGCCACGCGGCATTTTCTCGCACGTCACGGCGAAGCTTAAAAAAGAAGTTGCGCTGCCGGTTGTGACTTCTAACCGCATCAACACTCCCGAACTCGCTGAAGAGATTATTGCTTCGGGCAAAGCCGACCTCGTTTCTATGGCCCGGCCGTTCTTGGCCGACGCGGATTTTGTCGCCAAAGCGCGCGCTGGGAAAGCCCATCTAATCAATACTTGCATCGCCTGCAATCAGGCCTGCCTCGACCATACTTTCGGCGGAAAACTCACCAGCTGCCTTGTGAATCCGCGCGCGTGCAATGAAACCAATCTCAATTATGTACCGACAAAATCGGCGCGGCGCATCGCGGTCGTGGGGGCAGGCCCGGCGGGGCTCTCGGTTGCCACCGTGCTCGCGGGCCGCGGTCATAAAGTGACCCTTTACGACGCCGCCGACAAAATCGGCGGGCAGCTCAATATTGCCAAACAAATACCGTCGAAACGTGAATTCGAAGAGACGATACGCTATTTTGGCAATATGCTGGCAGAGACGGGAGTCACCCAGCGTCTCGGCAAAAAAGTGAGCGCTGCGGATCTCATCGCTGAGAAATATGATGACGTGATTCTGGCAACAGGCATTGTGCCGCGAAAACTCGGCATTCCCGGTGCCGATTCGCCGAAGGTACTGAGTTATCTCGACGTATTGCGCGACCATAAACCTGTCGGCAAAAGTGTGGCAATCGTTGGCGGCGGCGGCATTGGTTATGACACTGCGCTTTATCTCACCGACGCGGGCCATGAAACCTGGGCTAAACCCGAAGAGTTTGCCAAAGAATGGGGCTTCGACCTCAACGTCGCAACGCGCGCAGGTCTTACCGAAAAATCGGCCGAGCACCGCAAGTCACCCCGTTCGGTAACCATGTTCAAGCGCAGCAAAGGCAAATTCGGCAATACGCTGGGCAAGACCACCGGTTGGGTGCACAAGATCACGCTGGAAGAACGCGGCGTCGCACAGTTTTCCAATGTCACTTACGAGAAGATCGACGATCAAGGGCTTCACTATGGCTTGAAGGGTGAAACGAAAGTTCTGCCCTGCGACAACATCGTCGTCTGTGCCGGACAAGAGCCGCAGCGTGAGCTGGAAGCAGATTTGACCAAAGCCGGCATAACTGTGCACATCATCGGCGGCGCCAAAGAAGCGGGGGAGCTCGACGCAAAACGAGCCATCGCCGAAGGTGCAGAACTCGGCGCAAGATTGTGACGATTTTGACCGATAATAAAACGATTTGAATTGACGCCGGTTATCCGGTTATGTGAGGTATGCTAAATGGCGGATAAGCTTCTCTACGATGCTAAAGAACCTTTATGGATTGCGTCTAACCGGCCGGTCAGTGAACCATTTCTCAACCAATTTTACGGCACCATCAGCCTCGCGCAGATTCACCGGCTTGAAAAACTGTGCCGTGACCTGAAAACAGAAATTGAACTTATCAACATGCAACCCGCGCAATTCATCACACAGGTGAACAATGCGTACCAGCGCTATCAAGAACACCGTAGCCTCGATTCATTTCAACCGATGGATGAAAAGAGCATCAAATACGTCCTTGAATTCCTTGAAGATTCCATCAAAACGGTGGCCAAAGAAGTGCAGAAAAATTCAGCAAAATCTTTGATTCGCTAACACAGGAACAACCATGCAAATACCGAAACGACTACTTTTGACGACAGTGCTCATTCTGACAGCGTGCAGCAACATGCCGCAAGACGAAAATACCGGCCTCAAGGCGTACCCGAATCCGTACAACCCGACGGCGGGCAACCTCACGATTGAGCGCGCCGATGGCGCAGCCTTTCCGTCACCGGCCCAACACGACCTTGTGATCTATGACTATGGTCTGCACGAAGTCTACCGCGCGAATCCGCAGCCCGTCGACAGCCCGACGAATAAGAAAATCGTATGGTCGGGTTACGACAGCTCCGGTGTGCGCGTCGCACCGGGAATCTATTACCTGAAGTTGGTTTCGATCGGTACGACCTCAGTCATCAACGCCGACAGCATGTTCAAACTGGTGGTGCAATAATGCGTAACAGCCAACTCATTCGTTTCACCGTTGCGGCGGCTTTTTTGCTGACGGCAACCACGGTTTCAGCACGTACTGCATCCGCAGAATTTCTTGAAAATGGTTTCGGCGCCAAAAGCGCCGGCCTCGGCAATGCCTATGGCGTGGTTGTCTCTGACCCTTCGGCGCTTTACTGGAACCCGGCGGGTCTCGCGCAGATTTATACCGAGAAACGCATCACGCAAACCATCGAAACTCCGAAGTCGACCGATAAACCGGCAGGCGACGACGAAGAGTTCAACAAACTGTTAGAAGACCAGAATGCGTCGGGCAGCAAAGAATCGAAGACTGTCGAAATTACCGAGCGCGGCTTTCAGGCTCAGGTCAATACTTCTGCGGGATACCTTTCGAATGGCCGCCTGACTTACTTTGGCGCCGTCGGCATGACCGCGCTCGGCGGCGGTATCGCTGCCGGCGTCGGTGGCACACGTGTGCAGGGCATTCAGACCTATGACGCCACTGGTGCTTCGACGGGCAGCACGGCGATGAATTCGTATGCCGGATACATCGGCTATGGCTGGGGTTCGGGCCCCGTGCGCCTCGGTATCAGCGGTTTTGGCGTGCGCGAAGACCTCGTCGGCGGAGCCGTCAATGGTGGTGGCGTGAATGTCGGCGCGCAAGTTGTCGTTTTGCCACCGCTGCTTTCTGTCGCGGCCGATATCAAGAATCTCGCAGCGATACAAAGCCGCACGGGCTCGGGCTTTAAAGAGATGGGTAAACTCGATACACTGTTCAGCTTCTCCATGCAGATTCAGGCACCGCCACCGAATTCCAATTTTAAGCTCATTTTGGGTTTCACCGCAAACCTCGATAAACCCGAAGGCGATGGAGTACGGCTCAATATGGGTGTCGCTTACGGCTTTAACAAGTATATGTACGCGATGTTGGGCCTCAACGGTTCAAAACCCGCGTTGGGTCTTGGCGTGAATATCGGTAAAACCTTCCAAATGGCGGTTTCCGCCAACCGCGACGTGCTCGGCCGTGAGTTCCAATACTTCGGCGAGCTGAATTTTGCCTTCTAAGACCGAACTCTGGGGTGTCATCAATCTCACCCCTGATTCGTTCTATGCCGGTTCGCGTTTTTCCCCGACCGAGGCCATCAGACAAAGTGAACAGTTTCTGACCGCCGGCGCCGCGATGATCGACGTCGGCGCTGAAAGTACGCGTCCGGGTGCGCACGCAGTACCGGTCGATGAGCAAAAAACCCGTCTATCATCCTTTGTAACCGAATTCCGTCGGGTAATGGGTGAGGGCGCCCTGACGAAGATCTCTATCGATACGCGCGAGAGCGCCGTGATGCGCCATCTCGCCGACTCGGGTGTCCGCTGCTTTAACGATGTCAGCGGCGGCAATGCGGCGACGTACCGGGTAATCGCCGAAACGGGTTCGACCTATGTGCTCACGCATACGCAAGGCACACCCGAGCATATGCAGCGCGATCCGCATTATGAGGATGTCGTACGCGAGGTGACGGCGTTTCTGCGGGAAAAAACCGCCGAACTCATTGCCACGGGTGTCGTCCGCGACAAAATAATCTGGGATCCCGGCATCGGCTTCGGCAAAACTGCCCGGCATAATCTCGAGCTGATCGCCAATATGCCTACCTCTGAGCAAAGCGGACACCGGCTGCTGATGGGTGTCTCCCGAAAATCTTTCATCGGCAAACTCTTAGGAAAAGACAACCCCGCTGACCGCTTGATCGGCACTCTTGCGGTGCAGATGTATTTAACTTTACGCCGCCGCGCGCAGTCCGACGCGGTGGGCTGCGATATACTGCGCGTGCACGATGTGCACGAGATGGCCGAATGTCTCACCGTACTTTCGGCTCTTGTGCAGCACGAACGCAAGGCGATTATAGGCGAGGCATGAATTTTACTCCGCGCGACCTGCTTGATATTGTTCTCGTGACGCTCGTCGTCTATTATGGCTACCGCCTCATACGCCAGTCACGCGCCGTGCCGATTCTCGGCGGCGTGGCACTGTTTTTAGCGCTGACTTTTATCAGCCACCGAACGCAGCTCGAAACATTGAGCTGGCTGTTTGATTCGATTTCAGGATATTTTGTCATCGGCATTCTCGTCGTCCTGCAGCCTGAACTCCGCCGCTTATTTTACCAGATCGGTCAGGCGCGTTGGTATCGTACGCTGATTCAGGTACAGCAGGTTCCGGTAGACGAAATCGCCAGCGCCGTAAAACAGATGAGTGACACGAAATGCGGTGCACTCATCGCGATTGTCAATAAAGTAGGGCTCCGCCAATTCAGCGAAGCAGGTGTGCAGGTGGGCGGGCGTATCTCGCGCGAACTGCTCACGGCACTTTTTTATGGTAAGAATCCGCTGCACGACGGTGCGGCGATCATCGAAGGACAGAATATCGTCGCCGCCGCCTGCTATTTGCCGATGAGCACTTCGGCAGAAATCAAACGTTCATACGGTGCACGCCACCGCGCTGCGCTGGGTCTCAGCGAAGACTCCGATGCCCTCGTCATCGTCGTCTCAGAGACCAATGGCAAAGTTTCCCTTACCTTTCTCGGCGAAATGAAAGAGGGCGTCGATCAGGCCCGCCTGCGGAAAATACTCATTGCGTTCAACCAAAATAACCTCGTCGAAGAATGGAGAAGCATGTGATTTTCCGCATCATACGCTATATCTTCTTCGAAGACTACATTGCGAAACTCATCTGCCTCGCGATCGGAACCGGCCTGTGGTTTTATGTCGAATTTGCGCGGGTTACGCAGACAACCTTCAACGTACCGATCGATTATGTCAAAAAGCCCGCCAACCTTTACCTGAAACAGGGGCAGGCGCGCTTTATCAAAGTCACCGTGCGCGGGCGCGATGAATTTCTCAAATTTTCGACTTCGGGTATTAAGGCCGAAGTCAACCTCACCAATGCGCGCAGCGGCGAAGCGGCGTATCCGGTCAGTTTCGACAAGGGGCAATTACCCGAACGCGTCGAGCTTGCTTCGCGGCCCGAAACCATCACCGTCGGCCTCGAAAAGGGCAGTTCGCGGACTATTCCCGTACATGTGGTCACGTCGGGCAATACCGATGCCGGCTGGCGCGTGCTCAAAATGACGGCGAGCCCGGCAGAAATCGAAATTGACGGGCCCGAAGCTCTCGTTGCCAGCCTGCAGGCACTCGATACCGAACCCGTTGACCTCGAGGGCATTGCGCGGTCATTTACGCGCAAGGTTAACCTGCGCATACCCGACCAGATCGTCACCGACAAAATACGCAATGTCACGGTCAAAGTAGAACTCATCCAGAAGACTTTCAGCGAAGAAGCGCAGTTCGATCAGATACCTCTGCGTGTGCAGAATCTCGATGTCGCGCTCGACGCCGCACTTTCAGACAAGCAGGTGCAGATCAGGGTGCAGGGCGAGAGCGCTGCGGTTAAAAAACTCAAAATTTCCGATTTTTATGCTTTCGTCAATGCCGAAGACACCCGGTACAATGCAAACACCGGCCGCATCTTGCCCTATGCGACGGAATCTGGCGTGACAGTCAAGGCGCGCATTATCGCCGGCGGTAAAAAAGTACAGATTATATCGATCACACCGGATAAAATCAATATCCGCTTCAGCGTAAAACCCGATTACGCAAAAAAACCTGCGGCCGACGGAGGAAATTAGTGCAATATCTGAATTTA
This sequence comes from Leptospiraceae bacterium, assembly GCA_016788945.1. GTDB lineage: Bacteria > Spirochaetota > Leptospiria > Turneriellales > Turneriellaceae > Turneriella. The sequence goes on along the minus strand of JAEUSA010000367.1, from coordinate 8,041 downwards.
GGCATCAACATTGACCATGTCGCAACACTGCGCAATGCCCGTGACGAGAATGATCCTTCGCTGATCGAACTCGCACTCGTTGCCGAAAATGCCGGCGCAGACCTCATCACCGTGCACCTACGCGAAGACCGGCGGCATATTCGCGACGCCGACGTCTTCGAGTTGAAACGCAACCTCAAGGTCCCTCTGAATTTTGAGATGGCACTCTCCGATGAAATTCTGCGCATCGCCCTCGAACTGAAACCCGCAACCGCGTGCATCGTACCCGAACGCCGTGAAGAGATTACGACCGAAGGCGGCCTCGACGTCGTAAAATTTGAATCACGCATCGGCGAGTTTGTCGATAAATTGCATGCCGCCGGTATCGATGTATTCCTCTTTGTCGAACCCGATGAAGCAAGTGTGCGCGCCTCTGCACGCACCGGCGCACGCGGTATCGAGATTCACACGGGCGCGTACGCTCACGGTTTTCGGGAACCCCGCCGCCGCGCGCATGAGCTGAAGCGTATACGCGACGCAGCAAAACTCGCGCATTCACTGCTTATCGAAGTGCATGCCGGCCACGGTCTCAATTATCCCAATGTGCGCGAAATCGCCGAAATTCCTGAAATCAACGAACTGAATATTGGCCATGCCGTTATCGCGCGCAGTCTCATGACCGGCCTTGCTCAGGCGATTCGCGATATGCGCGCGGCAATGCGTCGCTGATGGGATACAAAACCCTCAAAGCCGCCGTCACCGACCTCGCCAAAACCGGAAGGCTGCTGCACGTCACCGAAGAAGTCGACAGCAACCTGGAGATGGCAGCTATACACCGCCGGGTGCATACGATAGGTGGGCCGGCACTGCTGTTTGAAAAAATTAAGGGCGCCGATTTCCCCGCTGTGTCCAATCTGTTCGGCACCGCGGAACGCGCGCGCTTTCTGTTTCGCGATGCGCTCGACCCGGTAAAGCGCGTCATGCGCCTTAAGGGCAAACCCGCCGAAATTCTTTCGCCAGCGACCTTTGCCGCCGCGCTGCGTGTAGGCCTGCATGCTCTACCGCGCAGAAAATTCTTTGCTCCGTTTTTTCGCATGGCGGATATTACGCAGATCCCCGTCACCAAATCATGGCCGAAAGACGGCGGGCGTTTCATCACGCTGCCGATGGTCTATAGCGAAGACCCGACGCAGCCTGGCATTATGCGCTCCAATCTCGGTATGTACCGCGTACAGACCGACGGCAATGAATTTTCACCCGGCAGCACGATGGGAATGCACTACCAGCTGCACCGCGGTATAGGCATCCACCACACCGCGGCGATGCAGGCGGGAAAGCCACTGAAAGTTTCCGTGCTCGTGGGTGGTCCGCCGGCGCTGATTCTCTCTGCGGTCATGCCATTGCCTGAAAATATCAGCGAACTGATGTTTGCCTCGATGCTCAACCTGCGCGCTTTCCGGTACTATCGCCGTGACGGTTTTCTTTATTCGCCGCAGGTGGATTTTCTCATCCACGGCGAATTGGAAGGCGCCAAAACCCTGCCCGAGGGCCCTTTCGGCGACCATCTCGGCTACTATAGCCTGACGCATGATTTCCCGGTGCTGAAGGTCAGACGCGTTCTCGCGCGGAACAAAGATGCGATCTGGCCATTTACCGTAGTAGGGCGGCCGCCGCAGGAAGATTCTGAATTTGGCAGACTGATTCACGATCTCACGCAGGGGCTCATCGGCAGTGAACTGCCGGGTGTGCGCGAAGTGCATGCGGTCGACGCCTCCGGGGTGCATCCGCTGTTGCTGGCGATCGGCAGCGAACGTTATGCACCTTTCGCCGCAAAACAACCGCGCGAAATTCTCACACAGGCCAATGCGATTCTCGGTTTTAACCAGATGTCGTTGGCGAAGTATCTTTTTATTACCGCTGAAGAAAAGAATAGCGCGGCGATTTCGGTCTATCGCGTGGCGGAGTTTCTTCGCCACATACTCGAGCGCGTCGATTTCAGCCGCGATCTGCACTTTCAGACCAAAACAACCGTCGACACGCTCGATTATAGCGGCCACGCGCTCAACGAAGGCTCCAAACTTGTGGTTGCCGCTTATGGCGAAAAGAAGCGTGACCTTGTTACCGAGCTCACCGGCCGCGAATTTCCGCGTTATAAATTTCGCGATGCGCGCCTCGCGCTACCCGGTGTACTTGTGGTCAGCACCAATCCATTCCGCGATTACCGCAGCACCGAATATGAAATGCGCAGCCTGAGTTCTGCGGCGCGCGACCTGCACTCGCAGGGTATTGCCCTGATTGTCGTAGCCGACGACGTCGAGTTTACCGCCCGCAATCTGGATAATTTCTTATGGGTGACCTTTACCCGCTCTGATCCGGCGCGTGATATCTATGGCGTCGAGAGCTTTACCGAGCATAAACATTGGGGTTGCCGGGGCGCGCTGATTATCGACGCCCGCAGCAAACACCACCACGCCGGTGTTCTTACCGAAGACGCGAAGGTCACCGAACGCATTAATAGGCTGTTCATGCGCGGTGGTTCCCTCGCGCGACTGGGTTAGTGCAACCACGCGACATAACTCCTGCCGGTTTCTTCAATTTCACCTCAATCGCAAGTCGATACTCAATGAGGGGATCGTATGCAGCAGCGAAACAACACGGCAGAGCAAGACACCAGCAAGTTATTGGATCTCGAAAAATACCGCCTTAAGCTGAAACTGAAAGATGCAGGCGTCGAATGGCATGAAGACCGCGCGGGCAAATTCAAAATCTGGGTGCGCCTCGCTACGCGCGCGGCGACCTGATGTTCTGGAAAAAAGAAAAAACCTACCGTAATCCGGTACCCACCGTCGACATCATCATTGAACTGAAAAACGGCATCGTACTCATTGAAAGAAAAAATCCGCCGCATGGCTGGGCGATACCCGGCGGCTTCGTCGATTATGGCGAATCGCTCGAAGATGCGGCGCGCCGCGAAGCGCAAGAAGAAACCGGGCTCAGCGTGCGGCTGAAATCATTGCTCTATACCTATTCGAATCCGGCGCGCGATCCACGCCGGCATACAATCTCAACCGTGTTCGTCGCCGATGCGCGCGGAGTTCCCGTAGCGGCAGACGATGCGAAAAACCTGGCAGTTTTCGACCTGAAGAAACTTCCGCATGAACTGGCCTTCGACCATCGGCAGATTCTATCTGATTATCTGAAATTCCGCAAGAGCGGCAGCCTGCCGAAACCCCGCTGAATGATCTATTCGAAAACCGTTTTTGCCGACAGAAACCGTCTGCCGGCACAACCACTCGGCAAGTTTAACAGCGTGTCGGCCTTACCCGCGACGGGCGCTGAAATCGCCTTTCTCGGTCGTTCGAATAGCGGAAAATCTTCTCTGCTCGCAACGCTGCTGCAGACGCAGAAGGCGCCGCAGGTTTCTTCGCGACCCGGCTCGACACGGCTCATTCAGCTGTTTCAATTAGGCAGCAAACCCGACCAATCGCGGCTGACGCTGGCAGATTTTCCCGGTTATGGTTATGCGCAGAGTTCGGCAGCATTCCGCAAACGTTTCGCCGAATTTCTCGGCGAATACATCACGCGGCGCGAAGGCATAAAAGCAATCTGCCTCGTGATGGATTGCCGGCGCAAGGTTGAGGACGAAGAGCGCGAAATTTCTTCTATCATGAAGGCGCGGCACATACCGACCATTCTGTGCCTGAACAAGGCAGACCAGCTCAACCAATCAGAAACCGCGAAAATCCGCAAAGAATACGCCGAGAATCGGGACTTTTTCGAAATCATGCTGGTCTCAGCTAAAGAACGCACCAACCTCGACTATTTGCGTAACTATATTGCCTCATTGGGGTGAGCTCTTCTTGTGCAAAGGCTCTCGCCGTAGCACAAGGCGGCATGATACTTCATTTACGCGCTGAATCACGCCTGAAAACAACCGCATGCAGATAAAGACCGCCGTGTCTGAGATGCTGGGCATAGATCTGCCGATCATCGGCGCGCCCATGTTTCTCGTGTCTTATCCCGACCTGGTGTGCGCGGTATCGAATGCCGGCGGCATCGGTACAATGCCTGCACTCAATTACCGCACGACCGACGAGTTGCGCAAAGGCTTAGGCGAGATTCGCGCGCGCACAGCGAAACCGATCGGTATCAACCTGATTCTGCACAAAGAACATAACCCCAACTGGATGCGCCAGTTCGAAATCTGTCTCGAATTTAAGGTTGAACTGCTGATTACTTCGCTGGGTTCACCGCGTTCGATTGTCAAAGAAGCCAAAGCAGCCGGAGCGAAAATTTTCTGCGATGTGACCACACTCAAGCATGCCAATATCGTCGCCAAATGCGGTGCCGATGCGCTCATTGCCGTCGCGCAGGGGGCAGGGGGGCATGCCGGAGCAATAAGTCCGTTTGCGCTCATACCATACCTGAAAAAAGAAATTCCCGGGCTGCCGGTCGTAGCCTCGGGGGCCATCTCTACCGGCCGGCAAATGGCTGCCGCGCTTGCGCTGGGCGCCGATGCCGTCTATGTCGGCACGCGGCTCATCGCGACACCCGAGGCCAACGCATATGACGAATACAAACAGATGCTGATTGATTCTGCGCCTGAAGAAATAATCTATTCACCGAAAATTTCCGGCATACCCGCCAACTGGCTCAAGCGCTCGATCGACAAGTTAGATCCTGACTTCAAGCCAGAATCAGGGCTTTCTGTCGACGCCAAATCGTGGAAAGAGGTGTGGTCTGCAGGCCACGGCGTCGCGCAGATTGACCGCATTACACCCGCAGCCGAAGTCGTCACCTCGATGGCTCAGGAATACCGAGAGATAGTCCAAGGTCTGCCCTGATGCCGCTCGACCAGGAACTCGATAACGATAATTCGGCGCGGCAGGCAAGCGCTGATATCCGCCGGCTGAGGCAAGAGCAGGGCTTCATGCCGATGAGCGAACATTTGGGTGAGCTCAGAAAACGGCTGATGCGCAGCGTGCTGTGGATTGCCGTCTTTGCGACGGTGAGCTATTTTTTCTATGACCAGGTATGGAAGTTCCTCATGGGACCGGTCGCCGACCTGATACGCAAATCACGGCTGCCCGACATGCCGCCGGTCAAAATTATGACCACGCGCCTCGGCGATAATTTCGCCATCGAGTTCAAGATCCTGTTGCTCGCGGGGTTTATCCTCAGCTTTCCCTTTATCATCTTCGAGATCTGGCGTTTCATCACACCGGCGCTTTCTGCCGGCATTCGCCGCTGGGGTAGTATCATTCTCATATCGTCGGTCGCCTTGTTCTGGTGCGGCGTGCTGTTTGCGCGGCTGGTCACCTGGGGTACGGTGGCGGATTTTCTGGTGTTCCAGTGGCTGCCACCGCCGATTGTGCTTTCGGCAACCGAAAGCGTGCGGCCTGAGATTAACCTCACCATAGCGGATTACCTGTCGTTCTTCACCGGGTTCCATATTGCTTTCGGCCTGAGCTTCCAGCTGCCGGTGGTCTCGGTACTGTTGGGTTCGCTCGGGATTATCTCGAGTGGGCTGTTCTTCCGCTTCTGGCGGCATGCAATCGTCGTCCTGTGCCTGTTTTCGATTGTCGTGATGCCACCCGATGTCTTTGCCATGCTGTCGCTGATGCTGCCGATGATGGGGCTTTATTTTCTCTCTGCCTTGCTCGTACGGCTGATGGAACGCAAGGGCGGTTAATCCACTCCTATGAACAACTTCCCATAAGGTATCTTATGTCACATCAGGGAGGAGGTCATATGGCCCCGAAAACTGCCAAATATCTTTTCACAACCACCCGCATTCATAGCGAGGTTAACACGTGCTGCGCTTCGCGCTGATATCTTTCTCTCTGATAGTCTTCTGGCATCTTTGCTGGCGGTTGTTATATCTCGGTATCATCGCACAAAGCGGCTTTGCCACCGATACCGCCCGCTTCTATTTTCGCGGCCTGATGACCGACCTGTTGGTCGTTATACCCGTGACCATCATACTCACGGCGCTTTACCGGCTATCGCCGCGTGCGGGGCGTTCGGCGCGGGTGTTGGTACTTTTTGCATCCGCAATAGGATTCATCTTCGTTTCGGGTTATTTTCAGATTTTCGAAAAACCGGCCGAGTTTGCCACGGTCGGCGCAGGCTTAGGTTCGGTTGCCGCTGAATTCTTTCATTCGGCGGTCAAAGAGATCAGCCGTGAGATCGCCTTATTTGCCGTGGGCATGCTGGGGGCCTCACTGCTGGCGATCTTTCTCGGACGCCACCGCTATGTGAATTTTGCCGTTTTTGCCTCACCGCTGTTATGCATCGGTATGGCGCGTGCGGGTATGGTGAATGCACCGGCAACGCGCGACACACCCGAATGGCGGGCAAATGTCCATACGAACCCCTTCGTCTATGCCTATGAGCGCAACGTTGATCGCCAAAAGCTCAAAAACGCTATGGTGCCGGGGTTGATCAGCGCGGGAAAATCCCTGCTATGGAATTCCTTATCTGTCATTAACCCGGTGCAGATGCCCGCCACCCCGGTCAAACGCGGGCGCTACAACGTGATTTTCTACATCATGGAATCGACGTCGTCGCGTTATGCGGCGATGAAGGCCAAAGGCCAGCCGGTGATGCCGACCTATGAACGCCTGCAGCAGAATGCCTTCATCTTCGAGAAACACTACACGCAGTTTCCGCTTTCCGCCAATGCGCGCTATAACGCCCTCATGTCGGCGTACAATCCGCCGAATAAAAACTGGATACCGATGAGTGAGCCGGATTTCCCGGCGCCGACAATTTTTGAGACCCTGAAAGACGCCGGCTACCGCACGGCCGTTCTGCATACGGCAAGCCTCGACAACTGGAACTACCGCGACTTTCTCAAAAAGCGCCGCATCGACTACCAGGCCGATATGTACACGTTAGCTTCGCCCGAATACGTGAAGACGAGCGGCTTTTCGATCGACGACCGCGCATACATCAAACCGGCGATCGATTTTATTGCCCGCTCGTCGGGCACACCCTGGTTCATCACCTTTATTCCAGTCATGCCGCACCATCCGTACAGCATTCCCTTTCCCGAGTTCCAGCTGTTTTCCGAAAGTGAGATTAATACCGCATCGACACGGCAAGAGCGCTTGCTGCGCGAATATCTCAACTCGCTACACTATGCCGACCACTGCCTTGGGGAATTGGTGAAGGCACTGGAAAAAGCCGGTGTGTTAGACGATACGCTATTGTTTGTTTTTGCCGATCACGGCGAAGCCTTTTACCAGCACCCCGGCAATTATCTGCACGCGCTGCAGCTGTACGAAGAAAATGTGGCAATCCCCTTTTTGATCTATAACCGCAAATTATTCCCGAACAAAAATATCTACCGCGGCGTTTCGCGCAGCATCGATGTCGCGCCGACCGCTCTCGATATGGCGGGTATCGCCCTGCCCGCATCGTACATGGGCATTTCGCTGATTCGCTCGCATCGCTCGCGCCTCGCATACTTTCACACCGACTGGGAAAACGATATTTCCGGAGTGCGCGACGGCGACTGGAAATATACACTGCAACCCGAGGGCGGCAAAGAAGAACTCTATAATCTGCTGCAAGACCCCGAAGAAAAAAACAACCTCGCGGCGCAGCGCAAAGATATCACCACATTACTGCGCGCCGAAGTCTTAAAGGCACGCGACACGCAAAAACAGTGGTACATGACGCACCGCGCGAAGAAGTAATTTTCATCACGCCGCCCTGCCCCAGCAGCAAAACGGTTATGCAGCAGCTTTCGCACGCAGCTTTGTGATACCGCGCGCAGCAAGAATCACTAAAACCGCCACGAGCGGACCGCCGTGCATTAGAAGGTCAAACCAGTCGAGCGGCTGGTGCAGGTAGCCATCTTTCAACAGCAAAAGTTTCTGCCACAGATGCGGCTGCTCACCAAATGGCAGAACCGCCATCACGAGCGCGAGAATGATCAGGTATGTGAGGTTGGAGGATTTCATGCGGGGAAGTTAGTGAAAAAAAGCTCTGCCGGCAATATATTATACTGTGTATGGTATTAGACTTGACGCTGACCGTAGACCCTTGTGCATAA
>JAEUSA010000327.1 GCA_016788945.1 Leptospiraceae bacterium | reverse complement strand
TTCCCGCATGGTGGGCGACCCACCCTGTGTTCAAGTGGATTAATACCTCAACGCACCATAACATGCACCACGCAAAATTCGATGGCAATTACAGCCTATATTTTAACTTCTGGGATCGCATCATGGGGACAAATTTTCCCGATTATGAGAAACATTATGCCGATGTCACCGCGCGGCGAAAAGCAAAGCCGAGTAGCGCAGTACAACCTGCATAAACAATTGCATTCTGATTTTCAGCCTGTGCGGGGAATTTGCCCTGCACCATGCCTACAGTCATCAAACAAAGCGACGTCATCGAATCCGTAGCCGGCGCGCTGCAATATATTTCTTATTACCACCCGCCCGATTTTATTCAGGCGATGAAAGTTGCCTATGAAAAAGAAGAGTCTCGCGCTGCAAAAGACGCAATGGCGCAGATTCTGCTGAACTCGCGCATGTCCGCAATCGGCCACCGCCCGCTCTGCCAAGATACGGGTATTGTTTCGGTCTTCGTCAATGTCGGCATGGATGTCAAATGGGAAGCGACAATGCCTCTTGAAGACATGATCAACGAAGGTGTGCGCAAGGCCTATATGCACCCCGATAACGTGCTGCGCGCATCGATTGTGAACGACCCCGCCGGTGCGCGCAAGAACACTAAGGACAACACCCCGGCGGTGATCTACACCCGGCTGGTGCCAGGTCACGAAGTGGAAATCACCCTGGCGGCAAAAGGCGGCGGTTCCGAAAATAAATCTAAAATGACAATGCTCAACCCGTCAGACAGTATTGTCGACTGGGTACTCAAGACCGTACCGACCATGGGTGCGGGCTGGTGCCCCCCCGGCATGCTCGGCATCGGCATCGGCGGCACCGCAGACAAGGCGATGGTATTGGCGAAAGAATCGCTCATGGACCCGATCGACATACAAGAACTCATCGCGCGCGGGCCGAAGACCAAAATCGAAGAGCTGCGCATCACTCTCTATAACGAAGTCAACAAACTTGGTATCGGCGCGCAGGGCCTCGGTGGCCTCACCACCGTGCTCGACGTCAAAATCAAAGACTACCCGACGCACGCTGCCTCGCTGCCCGTTGCGATCATACCGAACTGCGCCGCGACTCGGCACGCTCACCTGACGCTCGACGGTTCGGGCCCGGTGTACCTCGACCCACCGAAACTCGAAGACTGGCCGAATATCGAATGGAAGGCCGAGGGAGCCAAACGCGTCAACGTCAACCAAATCAAGAAAGAAGATCTCGCCGCGTTCAAGCCCGGTGAAACCCTGCTGCTGACGGGGTCGATCCTCACGGGTCGCGACGCCGCACACAAGCGCATTGCTGACTTGATGGCGAAGGGCGAAAAACTACCCGAAGGTGTGGATTTCCATAACCGTTTTATCTACTACGTCGGCCCCGTCGACCCGGTGCGCGATGAAGTTGTTGGCCCAGCCGGCCCCACCACCGCGACGCGCATGGATAAATTCACCGACATGATGCTAGAAAAAACCGGCCTCATCGGCATGATCGGCAAATCGGAGCGCGGGCCCGAAGCGATTGAGGCGATCAAGAAGCATAAGGCGATATATCTCATGGCGGTGGGCGGTGCAGCCTATCTTGTGGCGAAAGCGATCAAGAAGTCGCGCGTCGTCGCCTTCGCCGACTTAGGCATGGAAGCGATCTATGAATTCGAAGTTGAGGATATGCCCGTCTCTGTCGCGGTGGACGTGAATGGCGAGTCGGTGCATACAACCGGCCCGGCGTTGTGGAAAAAGAAAATTAGCGCATAACAATGCTGCTGAGCAGCGTCCGCCATGACAAATGGTGGACACGAATAAAATATTAATAGACACATTAATCCACTATAGCGCAATAGAGCATGCGTCAAATCTGCCACCTTTCCTGCGCGGCGCTCATTGCTGCTTTCGCGTACCCTATTCATGCTGCTTCGTCGACGACCGACACCAGCTTTCAATTATCGCCGGCGCCCATACCCTACCCTAATTTTACGCCGGGTGCGACCGACGGCAAAATCGATCTCAGCTACATCAAGATGACGATTCAAGATTACACTCTCAACGGCCTGAGTGTCTTCGGCAAAGGCCGCAAGGCCTTCACCGACATGCTTGCGGTCGATGCGATGCTCGGACTAATGTATCTCGGCGGGCAGATGCCGGGCGTTGGCCCTATCGCGCTTTTACCCGCTTATTCGGCATCGGGCAGTTTTCTCGGTTATTACACGCCAATCTCGGCGACGAAATCGACCTTCTCTTCGACGAATATCAGCATCGCGGGTAACCTTGAATTACAGGCCATTCGCACACCGGCGTTTGCAATGATCTTGTTCGGCGGCGTCAATATGAACGTCACCAATATGAGTTTTAAGACCCCTTACAATCTCTACTACGCCGCCACGGGTACAACCTATACCGGTTACACCGACCAATTGAGCATGTCATTGCTCTTAGGCGGATTTCAAGCGGGGTTACAGGTCGACATCCCGCTGGGCAGCATGATTCGTGTGAGCCCGTTTGTCGTCATGACGACGACGAGCGGTAGCGGCACCATGAAAGACGAACCTGGTGTAAAAACCTCAGGGCAAACATCATTTACTTATGAGGTACAATCGAGTACCGCGTACTCGACCGGGTTTGACATCTTTATCAACGATATTTCCATCGGTGCGATGGCACAGTCGGGCAAATCGGCGCAGACAGGTAATAATAACAGTTATCTGCAGCTGACCGTCGGCTTCCGGTTCGGCAGCGAACCGGCTGCCGAAGAAGAAAAAGGCGGTTACGATGGTTGGTCCGATGAAGAAGCCGCGGCGGGCAAAAAACAATAGTCCTAACGCAGACAAAGTGATTTACCCTTTGTCTCCAGCGTAAATCCTAACCGTATATGCTGTCTTTTACCGGCCGTCGCCGCGCTTATGCGGCGGCAGCGCTTGCTACCGCGCTTTTTATCCCCCTGCCCGTCGTCAGCGATGCCAAACCGGCTGAACCTTCGGCGATGCAAACGCCTGCCAAAGGTGGTGATTTTAACAAACGCCTCAGTTTTGAGACCAATCATTACCGCATCACGTTTTCTGAAATTGGCGGACATATTTCAGAGTTCAAGAACCGCGACACGGCATACCCGCGCCGCGACGGAGCAGAAATTATTCTGCCGGGGCAGCAGATTTTCTTCGCGCCTTACCTCGGTACCGAAGGCAACACGCCCG
>JAEUSA010000072.1 GCA_016788945.1 Leptospiraceae bacterium | reverse complement strand
TAAAGTTGCTGACGTCTGGCCGCGAGGAATCACACAAGAGCCCGTGGGACTGAACAAGCCATTTCCACCATTCGCCGCCGGATCAAAGACATAATTTTCACTTGCCTCGAGAGCATTGCCAACGATGAGAACCCGACCATCTTGAAGCTTTGTTGCAGTATGTTCCCGACGGGCTAACGGTAAGCCTCCCGTTGGCGTGAACCCACCCACGCCACCGCCGAGCGCAGGGTCAAAAATTTCGGCGCTTGCCAATGGCGTATCCGTGTCATCCACTCCACCGACAACCAAGACACGCCCATCATTGAGCAAGGTCGCAGAATGCATTACTCTCGGTGAGCTCATCGCTGCAGTCGATTGCCAAGCGGGCGATGCGCCAGTCGTAAATCCGCTCGCTGAAGTATACACGGCCGCTAACCCGACAGCTTGCTGATTCTTGGCTTCGGTAGTGATGCGTATTTTGTAGGTTGAAGACCCTGACAACGCACTCGCTGGCGTGATTGACGCAATCCGTTGATCGGAAGATAGTACGGGCGCAGCGCCCGACATCGGTACGCAAGTCAAAAAATCATCTTTGGAGACGTGGATTGATCCCGTACAAGATGTTGTGGTCGAAGCGGTTAGGGTCACCGCAGACATCGGTTCTGAAAAGACCACACTAATGGTTGTGTTCACCTTGACCGCGGACGCAGCTTCAGTGGGTAATGTTCCTGAGACAGAAGGTACCGTGAGTATATTGACCGGAATTGTATCACTGAATCCAGCGAATTCGGCTGTGATCGTGCCATTCATAGGAGCCAATGCCCCAGCGGTGAAATCCCCGGTTGGGCTGATGCTGCCGATGCCGCCTGTTACCGTGAACGCGGGCGGCACAAGTACGTGGTTGCCATACGCGTCGTATCCCACCGCATCAAACTGATAACTCGCATTTTGCGGTACCCTGACCGGCTCCATAACAGGCATACCGCTCGCGTCCAGCACCCTGATGGCTGCAAGCTGGCCGGGTCGGACATCAATCGATAAGGTCGCAGTCTCTGACCCGCTCGTCACGTTCAAAGGGCCGACTCCAACGGTCTGAGCGGTAAAGCGCAGTCGTTGCGGCACGACCCGGGAGACAGATCCTAATGCTGACCCACCACCGTCGGCTTCAACGATCCGCCACGTGCCGGTTTCATCGCGCGCCTGAACGGTAAGGTCACGAGCGAAGCCGGCAGAAATGATCAAGCCGGGATTATTTATGCGTAATCTCACCCCTGGATTTAAGGTATGCGGAACAGTCCGTGTGATGAATGTTGTGGGCGTTACGTTTGGCAATTCGCGCACCGCTCCAAGGTTATCCATGGCACGAATGCGGTATTCAATTCCAACGGTGGTCACGTGATTTGGCGGAATAATGGCAAAATAACGCTGACCTGTGACATCGGCCATATCAGGAACAAGCGGCAGACTATGCGGAAACGTTGAACCGGTTGCCTCACCGACCATACGGTATGTCAATATTGCTGAAGCGATGGCACCCTGATTATGACCGGTGTCGAAATCGGTGATGATAACGCGCAGACGCAGTGGTAACGAGGCAATGGCCTGCGTGGGCACGATGGCAGTCCCAGTCACTGCCGGTGGGTTGTTGCCCACAACGTTGATCAACTGGTATGCGGCGGGGAGATAGGTCGAAAAATGGTTCACTACGGCGGTGACACAGTGAGCCGAAAAATCCACGGTGCCGCCGACTGATTCGTACCGCCGTGTGTCCGGATCGAAATAATAGACTTGAATGGTTTTTTCTTCGAGACCTGCGCTCTGAAGATCGGCCACAGAATAGCAGAAGCGAACCTGATTATCCGTCAGAAATTCGATATCATGCGGTGAAAATTCGTAAGCAGGCCCCACGGGACGGATCTCGCCTTGAGATTCCGGTTTTTCGAGCCGTTTCAGCGTGATACTAATCTGCTCTTGTGGAAGGCTTTCCGGAAAAACTGACAGCGCGGCTTCATTGCCGAGGTGAACGACGCCCCCCTCAGCATTAAAGACAGTCTGCGTGACACCCGTGGGTTCAGCACGATCGGTGTACATGTAAACCATTTCGTTTTTGCCCCGTGAACACGAGAACAGCATTGAGAGAGCCACGATCGTGGCAAATGCATGGTTTTTCATAGTTCGCTCATAAATCGATTGACTTTGCAACGTAACGGCATCTTTGACCATAAGGCGCGACACTCCTTCGCGCATTACTGCTCGGCACAAAGCAACCTCAAGAATTGGTTGCACTGAACTTGAGCGGAATCGATTGCTGTGCCGCTGGTTGAAAGACCATTTCCGGCCGTTCCATATCGACTCGACGACGATGATCCCCAGGTCGGCCCCAAGCTGCTGGGAGGAACGGCCGAAACAATGCAACTGTCTGAGATAAAAGCCCCCGACGTTAACCCGGTCCAATAGGTGATCGCGGCATTATGCATCGAATTCACGAGGGTCGCCGGCAATGCGCCGGATGCATTCGTTGTGCCGACAAGATAGCCATCTGCTCCCCGGTAATACTTTGTATTCCCCCAGAGAACCCAGTCAGTAAATAACTCCCGCTCTGGGAACGGATCATAAATCACCGGCGGCCCTGCATCGGATATGACCGGCGCACCATAATGTCCCAAAACAGCGCGGTAAGTACCCGCCCGCGGTTTTGCCGAATCACTATTGCATACGGTATCAGCAGCCAAGCTACCGCCGAACGATCCGTTTCTCGTGGCATTGGTTATGAACAAATACTTACCTGAATCGATGTTCGTATTCGTAACCGAAACATCTGGCGGATTCAATCCGTTGTAGGCGGCATCGCTGCTACTTGCGGCGGCTGTTACGACACTATACGCAGTATTGCCGTCGATGCGGTTATCGGCGACTCCCGTTACGGTTACGGTTTGGTTAGTATTCCAATTCGCCGTGGTAAAAGTCAGACTCGCGGGCGCTACCGAACCTTCCGAAATGTTACTCGATGTGAGCGAAATGTTTACATTAGCAGTGGGCGCGGTGTTGAGTCTTACTGTAAATGTCGCTGTTCCCCCTGATTCTGTAGTCACCAGACCAGATGTCGGATTCACAGTGAAGCCGGGAAAGAGGCCGTTATCAGTGTTGGTCAGCGCAACATCGACCGGATCAAGGCCGTTATATCGCGTATCGGCGCTCACGGCAGGAGCCAGCACAATCGTATAGCCCTGAGGGCCATCGGCAACCAAATCGTCGACTCCCGTAACCGTTACCGACTGGGCGATGTTCCAGTTGGCGGCCGTAAAAGTGAGCGTGCATGAACCGGTTGCCACCGTTCCACCATTATTACAGACGCCGGCAGTGCGACGCACGCGGCCTTCTGCCTCATTTGAACTCGACAAGGAAATCGTCACGGTTGCCGAAGGTTGAATCTGCAACACGACATTGAAAGAAAAACTGCCCCCCAGTTCAGTCGTCGTGCCGGTCGTTGGCGTAACACTGACACCCGGAACGTCATTATCGGTGTTGGTAATCAGAATTGTCGACGCCGTGAGACCGCTATATTTCGGATCAGAACTGCTCGCGGCTACCGGGAAAAAGATCGTATAGAGGACATCGCCATCGCTGACAATATCATCCTGCCCCACCACGGCGACGTCCTGCGGCTGGTTCCAGTTTGCAGGGGTGAAGACCATTGTGCATGTTGTGGTGACCGGAATGCCATTGACAGCGTCGCAGACCCCGCCGAGCGCCCGCAAGCGCCCTTCGGCGACATTGCTACTCTGCAGCGTCAATGTCACGTTCGCCGTCGGCTGCGTTCTCAACCGCAGGCGAAAAACAGCAGTGTCCCCAGCCTCTGAAGTGGTTAAACCACTCGGTGTCGCAACCACACCGGGACCTTCAACGACAACGCCGAACTCGGCATCTAAATCAAAAGGTTTTGCGCAGCCTGAAAACGCCATGGCGATGAGCATTACCTGAGCATATATTTTTTTCATAATCTTAAACCAACTCCCATGGTTGCGATAACATTGCCTGATACGGAACCAGAAAGAAAACTGAGCTGATAGCTGGCACCGAGCTCCCAGCTGAGCGAACGGTTGAGCTGCAAGCCAAGTCTGATTCCGGTCGAAGCTACGGGCCCGTACAATGCGCCCGAGATTTGCGTGAGATTTTCGCGGCTCCCGTTAGCGATCGGCTGATTTTTAAGTCCGGAAAAATCGATTTTGAACGCCGTATAGTTGAAACCTCCACCGGCGAGCGCGGTGGCAAAGAAACGTCTAAAGCGGAAAAACTGATAGCCGAGACCGGCTTCGAGCGTACCGCCATAACCGCGAGCAGCGCTTTCGGTTGATTCATTGGTCACGGGAAGACTGCTGTTTATGAACTGCGCATCGAGTCGTGTGTAGCCCACGAGGCGATTGACTTTTAAAAGCCGGTCGCGCCGGATTTCTATACCGGCGATAAACCCGCCGAGGTCTGCGGGCAAAAGCCGGGCTCCGGTTTGCAGATTCTGATTCGAACGCAACACGGGCAGTGAGGAGTTCAGGTTGTAACCGGTCAGGATCGTAAATTGTGTCATGCGCACAGGAGTGTACTGATCGAAATCGTACTCGCCTTTGTTGGGCAGAACCGCTCTTGCCTCTTGAACAATGCGCTGTGAAAATTTATCGATGGAAGTAAACAAGTTGCTGTCGACCGCCATCTCTCCGGCAATGCGTTTCACGAGCGTCCTGTTTTCTACATCGATAATAAAAACTTCGAGAGAAATCACCGCAGTGCCATGCTCCTTGATTTTCTGGCGAAATCCACCGCTGAGTACAACGTCTTGGCCGGTAAGTAGTCCGAGTTGCAGCGCCACGTTTTTATTATGCAGGTCTTCGGAAAAAATGAACGATGCATCGCGCATCTGGCTCGAAATATCGTTCATATCAGGCTCGACAATTTCGTATTTTTCGTGCAGGTATTTGCGCACACTCTCTGTCAGCGATATCTCCAGATATTGAAAATTCGGGTCGTGGTCGATGCTACGGAAATCAAGAATCAGCATGCGCTTGGCGGCGAATAATCCACCAAAACCGCCCATAAACACGAAAATACAAAATAGGCGTGAGAACAGGGAAAATGCCGCAGGGCGCATGCAATCGGTACGCTCTCGACTGTGAACTGGTGCCATCTTTTTTATAGATTATCACAAGCTGCCGAGTTTCTGCATTTGCGCAAATCCAACACAGCCTTTTCATTGCTGAGCGCAGTCGCGGCGATGGAATTGTTTATCGCCCACACGCCGGCATTGCGCCAGACAGAGGTGTTGCTCGTGGTCATTTTATCATAGCCGCTGCGCATGCGGATGTAGTATGTATGGAATGCCTGCTCGACTATCAGTTTATCGATGCGGGCAAGCGTGGTATAACGGTTTTGTTTGCTATTGGCATATGCCTGCGCTTCATAATAATTTTCCCAATTATCGTCGCTTGCGCCTCCGATCTGGCGGCGGCCGTAATTGTCGCCGGCATACGATTCGTAGTCAACATGGTTATAGCTCTGCGTCACCCAGATATGTGTCTGCTGCGTCGCATCGGCAGTGTAGTGATTCACAACAGCAAAATAGAGCAATTCGGGACCGGACACGTTATAGTAGCGGGCGACTATCGGTCCGGTTTGCAGAGATTGATTTCGAGAATTAAATCCTTCAAGCCAAAGCTCGTTATAATAGAATGTTGCGGCGTTGTATGACGGCTCGAATATCACCCAATCTTGATTTCCCCGGATAAAATTTATTGGGTCATAACCTGCTCCACCGGGAACCGGGTTGGGATTCTGGAGCAATCCGCCCGTTGACCCTGCACCAAGGTCGGCACACGCGCCGATGACCGCGGTATCGCTGAAACAATTGTAATTCATACCATCCTGAGTTTCGATTCGGCGCGAACCAGATCCGCCACTGACCGGCGTCGTAGAATTGTTCTGCTTGTAATCGGTCGCCGGGTTAGTGTCAATACCAAATGCCACAGAACTTGCCTCGGCGCAGGATGAATCGGTGCACTCTGACAAGTTGACCGTCATGCGCGCGTTGTTCATCCACGTTGTGATGAGCCAATCATAACCTATTTCGAGCGCACTGTACGTTCCGTTCGGACTATAGCCATCCAATGTGTTGTAATTGTTGGTGACCAACCGGTCGCCGTCAATATTGCGCTGGGCTAAATTGATGAAGTGATACCAAGCCGAATAATTTTGCCCTGCCATGGGGCCGAATTGTGGCGGCCCCCAAGAAAACGTGACGAGATCTTCCCAAAACGCTTCGCGAAAATAATCAGGCTTAACGCCTCCGACGCGCATAATGCCATACGCTCCGCATTGCGTATTATCAGGGCCGATCTGCCCTTCATGGTAATTGATATTGACGCATGTGCCGCTATAGCGCCCGCCCGCCTTAGCTTTAATATAATCTGCGGCCCAACGCTGCTGATTTGATGCATGAAATTCCATGTATAACAAGGCGTCTTCAGGGAGATTTTCGTGCGTGGCATCGCCAAATGGGAAGGTTTCACCACCCGCAATACCGAGGATAAAAAACATGAACATTAGGCGCCGGAAGAAATGACACATATGTCATTTCCCCATACGGTTCTGCACCGATTCTTATGCCACTTTTTTTTCAGACGAGGCCCAAGGCGGGCCTGCAATCGATCTTCGCCTAAGCGATAGTGGCCGGCAGCAGATACGAAAGTTCGCTGGCATCGAGCAGTCTGCGTACAACGGGCGAGCATTGCACCACAGAAAAAGCCACACGCCTTCCGGAACAGATTTTTGCGACGGTCATTAAAGCAATGAGCCCACCCGTATCCATATGCGAGATCTCAGATAAATCTAAGTTAATTTCTTTGAGGTGTTTGTCGAATAGCGTACCGATGCGCGTCTTGAACGCTGTTGAACTAAACAGAGATAGCGAACCCGAAACCTTGACCATCGCGGCATCGAGGTGGTAACCTATCTCGAGATCGATTTCGTCATTGTTGTGCATGTCGGTAATCATACGAACCACATGCCTGATTTGTGCCAAAAATTTATGGCACCGCCGTGATAAACCAAACGTAAGGAGATAAAGTGTGCAAACACGTAAGTTTATCAAAGGAGTTTCGATTATGAAAAAAACAATACTGCGGATAGTTATCGGCCTGAGCCTGATGGCGGGTTCAGTATGGGCCACCGATGTCGTCAACCAAGACGGCAAGAAGTATGTAATCAAAGTACAGGGCGAAGGCAACCTCAGCATTTCTGAGCATACGGTCGGGCCTAATGGCACCCTCTATGGCCTGTGCGGTTATTCCTTTTGCAGCTTCGAAATTCCGGGCGATAAAATCAACGCTGACAAAGGCGATCGTATCACGATCCGCAACGGAAAACTGGTCAAATAGCATCAATTTTTTCAGTTATGCACTGGGGATCTATGTTCAGAAAAATAAAGAGAAATGCTTTTGCGACCATGATCGCCCTGACCTGCAGTATGCCGCTCAGGGCGAACAGCGACGCCGAAGTCAAAGATTATCTTATCACCACAACGCAGGTCGTCCAGCAACACATCGAGCTGCTTGATGCCGCAGACAATGCGGGTAAGGCAGCCGAGGTGTTAAAAAAATATGCCGCAGCCATGAAACCTGTAATGAAAAAGAGCGCGGCACTGAAAAAGAAATATCCCAAAGCATTTGCAGGCGAATCCCTGAAAGTCGAGATGGAAGCGATGCATAAGACCATGATGACCATGAACGAGAAACTCGGCCAAGCAAAACAAAAGTTCGGTCATGACAAGAAGTTCAAGCAAGGTGAGAAAGCGCTACTACGTGCTGGATTATTTGGGTCGAGATAGCGATTGCTTTGCCCGTGCCTCTTTGGCCCGCCCGATACCTCGCCGTTATTCTGACAGTCTTGTCCTGTGTTGGTCTTGAGCGCGAGGCACCCGAGCTAAGCGCAAACTGCAACTCATCACGGGAGTGCTCTCGACTAAATGGAAAGCGGGTAATTATAACGGGTATATATCGGGTTTGGGAGGCGACGGCTGAGCGCTCAAGGGATCAGACTCACGCCACTTCTTTATCGGGAAGCTGTGTACATCCCGTCGAAAGAATTGAAAGCCTGCATTGAGGAATGACGCTAAATCCTCGGCTTAGCATACCTGGCGCAATTTATGACAGCCATATGGCTGCAGTAGGCGTCAAACAGTTGCAAGCCTTGAATCAAATCATGCAAAAACAAATTCGGGATTACTCTCCCCATCGTCTCGCAATATGCGGCGTCGCTACCGGCAATGGTCTCGAGCATACACGCGATGTGGGGAAAGTCTACGGCATTGACATCAACCCGGAATATCTGGAAATCTGCCGCCATCGATTCGATCACATGCGGAATATAACATTCCTCTTGAAGGATATGAGTACCGATCCATTGGAAATCACGGCAATTGATCTTGTGATAGCCAATCTATTCGTAGAATATATCGATTTGGCAGTCTTTTTCGACAAGATCGGAGCCTGCCTGAAACCAAATGGCACAGCCTCGATAGTGATTCAGAAGAATCCGGAAAAAACTGCCGCGATCAGCGCCTCGCAATTCTCTAAGCCATTTGAAGCATTGACCCCGATCATTCAAGAACGCAATGAGTTCGTTACCCGACGAGCAGCAGAGGAACATGGACTCATACCCGTAAACTCGGAGTATTTCGGACTACCGAATGGAAAAAGTCTGATTCGCATAGATGTAAACAAACCTCGATGAGCACTTCGGTGACACAAATGCGGCTGTCGAAAAAAAATGGCATAAAGCGCAGGCTCTGAACGTACGCTCTTGTCGTGAATATCGCGGTGACCACGAAGCCCGCAAATACCATCCCATTTTTCGCGGCATAAGGAGAACGAATGATATCCAGAACGGCCAAACCTCTTATCGTCAGGGTTATGATCAGTTGCGTTTTTACCCTAAGCGAGGCCAGAGATGTTGCTTTCAACCGCAAGAATCTAATGGCCAAATCTTGGATGCTGGACAATGTT
>JAEUSA010000285.1 GCA_016788945.1 Leptospiraceae bacterium | reverse complement strand
TCTGCGGTGGGTAACGCTGCGGCGAATGATGCTGTGGCGGATGTTCAACCACCCGCGACCGCTGCCGTCTTTATTGCCATCAATAAGAAGACTGAGCCTTATGCGATGTCGCATGTTTCCATAATTCCCGGACGCAGTCTCTCTGCAGCAGCAGCGGCTGCTACTGACCGATCAGTGCAGGGTAGTGCTCCGCCGGTTTCCTACATCTGGGGGGCCGGCGTCTTTGCCGGCCCGCAGGATTCAGGTACTGACCCGAATAAGAATCCCTATTTTCGCTGGAACTTCGGAGTTGAAGCTTTTGTACGGCAGGATAAAGCATACTGGGGTTTCTTACGTCCACAACTCAAAATGCAGGCCGCTTATTCGCCGGCGAAGAGTATGGTGTTCGATTCGCTGATCTTTGCCAATCTGTATCCAGGCATATATTATCCGATGCGTCTCAGCGAGCGTTTTACTTTGGTGGGTTCACTCGGCACCGGTGTGAATTTTTTTATGGTGCTTTCATCGTCAGGGTCGGGCACTGTTCTGCAATGGGGAGTGATGCCTGCGCTTGAAGTGCAGTATCACTTCACCGAGAACATGTCGGCTTATGCCGGCGGAGCAATCAATTTTACCTATGATACCACTGGCCAATTTCTGAAATTTGTACCGTTCAACCTCGGCGTAACCAGGCGCTTCTAAAGCATGGGATGCATGCACTTTCAATAAATTCTGCTTGCCGTGCTGTAATCGGTCATTGATGGCATGGCAATGCGTGGCAGTTTAAGATTACCGACCATCTTTGCTTTCGCATTTTTCTGCACTCCGCTTTTAGCGCGGACCTCACCTGTGCCCCAATCACCTAAAGACACGACATTCTATAACGGCACGTTTCGTGCACAGCTAAGATACAAAGACTGGCTACCACTGGCAGAGACCAACTATCGTTTCGAGAGCGCTGCGCAGGGAAATCCGCGTCTCGAGGGCCTGTCGAATGCAACGGTTGCCGGCAAAGAAGATTTCAAACAGCAGGCTTGGCATGCGACGTTGGGTAGTTATTACAATATCATTCCCAACCTGATGGTCGGCGGTTTCTACCGCTATGCCATGGGCGAACGCCACCGCAATGACTGGGTTTCAGCCGGCTGGATCAACGCTGCGGCGTGGGATTGGTTTTGGTTGAATACCAATAACCGCCCTGAGCACGCGGTGATTGGCGATGTGACATGGCGGCAGGCACTCAAATTTCTGCCCGGCGAGAATTGGGTCTTTGAACTGAAGAACCGTGTGCACTACACTTGGTACTCCGATGGTCGTTACGAGGTGCGCGACAACTGGGGTAAACATTCCGGCAACGTCGCCGAGACCAAGTATGTACTGCGTCCGGGTTTACAATACTTCTGGCTCGACGGCGATAAGCCGTTCATGACATTTTTTCTGCAGTACGAGGCGCACTTTGCGCTGAATTTCGGCACCCGCAGTCTTGTCGAACAATGGGGCTATTTCGGCTTTTTCTATCATGTCAACGAAGAGGTTGCCGTAGGCATGAATATCGCCCGCGCGCAATGGTGGTGGAGTGAATCGGATTCTGTGAAGAATATACGTCCCGCAGTAGCGGGTGGACCGGCCGAAACCTGCAGCACGGTCGTAGGTGGCCCGGTCGATACCAACTGCAATACCATTCAATACGTCGCTACACAACGCGCATGGGTTATCGGCTTTACCGCGATGCTGCGTTTCGATTTTTCACCTATAGAGTGATCTCGGTCAACGCGGTATCAAAGTTTTTTGCGATTCGGCGCGGCATGTTGTCGCGCGAAAAGCTGAGCGTAAAAGCCCTGCAGAATGTATCATTAAAAATTGCCGCCGGTGAAATTGTCGGTCTGGTCGGCGAATCGGGCAGCGGCAAAAGTACGCTCGCCCGTGTCATTATGGGGCTCTATAGACCCGACCAAGGCCACGTAATGTTTGAAGACCGCGACAGCCGCACGATGAAGAAGCGTGACTGGCTCTCGGTACGGCGAGATCTCGGTATTGTGTTTCAGGACCCGGCTTCATCGATGAATCCGTGGATGACCGTAGAGCAGATCGTCGCCGAGCCGATAGTGATTCGTCGGCGCGACCTGTCCATGTCGAAACCGCAGCGGCGTGACCGTGTGGTCGAAATACTCGAGGCGACGGGACTTACTGCCGACCATCTTGCAAAAAAAATTCATGAATTCTCCGGCGGGCAAAGACAGCGTATTGCGATTGCGCGCGCGCTGGTGCTGAAGCCCCGCTATATGATTCTTGACGAACCGATCAGTGCACTCGACGTTTCGATTCAGGCGCAGGTGCTCAACCTGTTGTCAGATTTGAGAAAACAGTACGGCTTTGCTGCTCTCTTTATTACGCATGACCTTTCTGTCGTGCGCTGGTTTGCCGACCGCGTTGCGGTGATGTATCTCGGGCGCATCGTCGAAAGCGCCGGCGCGGATAAAATTTTTTCACACAGCAGGCATCCGTACACCAAAGCATTGGCGATGAGCAAGTTAGATCTCGACTTCGAAAACAGAGATTTTTACGCACTGCCGGGAGAAATTCCATCACCGATCGACCAGCCACCCGGCTGTCCGTTTGCCCCGCGCTGTGAGCGCGTCGTCGCTGCGTGCAACAGCGCTTTTCCCCCGCAAAGTGCTGAGAGCACAGCGGCAAGCACTTATCATTGTTTTAATCCGGTGGTACCATGAAAGCAAAAAACTTCTCCGAACACGCATTGTTGCAGACAAAGATTGCGGTGTTGCGCGACAAAAAGACGCCTTCGCCACTCTTCGCCAAAACCCTGAATGAGATCAGTGTAATTCTCTGTGCGCTCATAGGGGCCGAAATCGACACCGTCAAAACGACTGTCATAACCCCGCTGATGCGTACGGGCGCCCTTAAGCAGAAGCGTCCGGTTGTGTTTGTTCCGATTTTGCGTGCGGGCCTCGGTATGCTCGACGGATTTCTTTCTCTGATGCCGGGGGCCGCCGTTGGCCATGTCGGCGTCGAGCGTGACCATGCAACGCTCAAGCCGCGATTTTACTATTACAAGACCCCCCCGCTCAAGGGTGCAGACGTGTGGGTACTTGACCCGATGCTTGCGACAGGCGGTTCGCTCGATTTCGCTCTCGCGAAACTCAAAGCGCATATGCCGCATGCGCTGCGCGCAGTCAGCGTGATTGCTTCACCTGAAGGTATAGCGCATGTCGAGAAAGAGCACCCCGATGTGAAACTTTACACGGCTGTCGTCGATAACAAGCTCAACGCGAAGGGCTATATCATGCCGGGACTGGGCGACGCCGGTGACCGGTATTTTAATACCTGACGCATGTACAAGGCAGTCACCCGGCAACGCGTTCTCAATCAGCTTCTGCTCGAGCACGTCGTGTCGAGATATGATCGCCTCAAAAGCCTGCGTTTTCTCTGTGCCAACCGGTCGCTGCACCTGCGCGGTGTGATCCGCGAGGGCGACGAGAAGATTCTCGGGCTCAAGACGGGCGATATCTACTTTGATTTCCACCTGCTCAAAGAAGAAGTTACGGCACATACGGTTAAGATGCGGCTCAATAAGGCACGTTTTTTCAGCGCCCGCAAACCCGATATCATCAAACTCAGCAGCCGCTTCTCTTCAAAGCTGATGAATACTCTGCTCTACCACCTGACGCGTGGCGACTCGCCGTTCTTCATGGTAAATCGCAAAAAACGTTTCGTGGGATTCGATCTCAATTTCATTTTGATGCAGATTCCGCCTGAAGTTGACGTGTTGGGTAAAATTAAGATTATCAATGTCGCGTTTGAACCGCGCCGCATCGTGTGGTATCTTGACTCAAACCTCGTTCTGCAGTCGCTCGTGCATCTTTTCAAACCCGACTATATCGAAATCGAGCAGATCGAGATGGAAAGCGACGCACAGAAATTGTTGACCGATCTGAATCTCGATTAGCCGCAATAGGCCTGTATTGCGCTAACGCAATTTCAGAAACTTCGCGATGTTATATCCGATTCTGCGCAGGGCGTAAAAAGGCAGGCCCATATGCGTTTCGCCGCGGCCGGGATGAAAATCGGAACCGATGTGGTATTTTTTCCAGCGCGGGGCTGCTGCTATACTGATGCATTTGTCCATGGTGTCGGGATAATTTCGCAGGTTTTCCGGTTCAGGTTGTTGATTGCCATCGATCACGCGCGCCAGCCAGTCTTCGTAATAATGTCGGCGATTGGTGCGTTCGGGTTCTTCGAGGCGCGCAATATACGCCGTTTTTGCCCACCAGAAATTGTACCAAAGCCAGCCATTGCCTCCCTGAGTGAGGCCGATTTTATCGGAGGTCGGTAGCGCCGATAACCAGAGTAAGTTTTCGCGCCAATCGCCGATCACGCGACGGAACAGGCGTTTTTCCACGCTTTGCCGGTTTCGCCTGAAGCGGCCCAGTTTTATTCTGCTGATACCCCGCGCGTGAAAGTAGAGAACATAGGTGCTGTTGTTTTGCTGGCCGATTTCCCAAACCCGATGAATACCCGGATATTCAAACAGGTTTTCTTCCGTGTGATCAAAGCGAATAATGCCACAGTCGGCAAAAATATTCTTGGCTTCTTTCTGAAGCGCTTCACTATCGGCCCGAGTTCCCGAAGATGTGATATGTAACGTGGCTTGTGATTCAGTGAGAATGCGCGTGGCGTACAGGTCACGCATTTGGTTTCGGAAGAGGTAGATGAAGTTTTTGTTGATATAACAATTGATAAAATATACCAAAGCGATTTTATGCGCCCTGTAACTTGAGGGTTCTTGCAGGCTGAGAGTAAATGACGCCCCGTAGGCGATGGTCAGCGGCCGCCAATGTGGTTCGCCTGTATGCTCGATGCAGATGTATTCGGGTTCAAAGTCCTTAATCGCGGCCTTAACATCTGCTGCAGTGAGTTGTGTTTTACTGGGCTGAGCAATTACTGCGTCGGTAATATCGTGTACTTGGCGGCGCGCATCAACGACGGTAATTCTCCACGGCATCTTTTGCGGAAACTCGGGTGCATGACGGCGAGTGTAAACCGTTTCACGCGCATTGCCTCAGGGCTATCGGCATTCAAAAATCATCCTTCATGTCCGCGCCTGGAATTTTATTATCCGAAGTATCAGCCATAATAAACATTTCGGCGAAGTTAAATACCGACATACCCGGTTGATCGCGAAAATGGCTTTGTATTTTCAGCCCGTTAAAGTAAAGTTCGAAACGGTTGTGCTTGAGCGGATTGCGCAATCGGAGATAGGGGGGAATCACGACTTCAAAACGTTTCCAACCGCTGAAATCGAGTGAACATACAAAAATTTCCTGTTGTATTTTATTGGGGCCGCGAAAAACAGCGAATACCTGATGCGCGTGTTGCGCGCCGCGTACATAGACCGAAAAAATACGGTTTCGGTCAGAGAGAAAAATCTCTTTTTTGGGCCTCAGATAAAGGACGTCGCTACCGGGGCGCGCGACGTTCCAACGGTATTCGGCAGATTGCAGGGGAAATGATGCCGGCGGCCGGGATGCGAGTTTTAGTGATTGCTGCACCAAATCGGTGTCGTTGGTATAGGTAATTTTGAGATCTGATTTTTTGTCGGTTGCGGGGTGAACCGGGGTCATGCGCGCGCTCACCTGATGGGAATAATTTCTGTCGGGGGCAATCTGCTTCAGGCTAAAATCGGTGACTAACCTGAACGAGGTTGTATCGTCGGCGGAAAGCCCGTACCAGAATTGTCCTATCTGGGCTTTGGGCGCAATCTTCGCGTCACCGTCATCTGACGGTAGGCTGCCCGGTTTTACGGGCTTCGACGGGGCTGCAGATATTGTCGCAGCAACAGACAGTGCGGCGAAAGACGACCGCAACCCCCATTTTAACACTATATCTGTCATCTTTAGTCTGTCCTCTGTCCTCAAGATTGTGAATCCCCTCGAAAAGCTTTATTCATTCGGCAACAGCCTGCACCGCCGCATGACCCGGAGCGTGCGCATTCCGGGTGCAAAAATTCTCTCGATCGGCAACATAACCACGGGCGGCACCGGCAAAACCCCTGCCACGATCTATTTCAGTAAACTGTTGCGCGCCGAGTTTCCGAATCAGGCGGTTTTGTCGCGCGGCTACGGAGGCCGCCTTTCGCACGAAACGAATCTTCTGTCTGACGGCTTTCGCCTGCTGATGGGCAGTGACGATTCGGGCGACGAACCGTACCTGATGGCAGTCAACCTGCCGGGTGTGAAAGTTGCTGTCGGGCGCAACCGGCTCAAAAATGCGCAGCGGCTCGTTCATGATTTTGGCACCTCGCTCTTTCTGCTCGACGACGGTTTTCAACACTATCGCATCGGGCGCGATGCGGATGTCGTACTCATCGACGTTACGAATCCGTTTGGCAGCGGCCGCCTTTTGCCACAGGGCATATTACGCGAGCCGGTTGAAAACCTAAACCGCGCGTCGGCGATTGTACTCACAAAAACAGACCTCGTTCCCCTGACCGCGCTCGAAGAGTTGCGCGAGAAATTGCAGAAAATCTCCGGATTGTCGCATATTTTTATCAGCCGCCACGCGTCGAAAGGGCTCGTGAAGATACCCCACGAATATACCCCGCAGGCGAAGACGCATATTGTATCTGCCGACATACTCAAGCATGAAAGCGTGTGGGCCCTGTCAGCGATTGCCAACAGCCGTGCGTTCGAAGAAATGCTGCGCCGCGCGGGAGCAGAAAGTGTAACGCAGATCAGCTTTCGCGATCATCATGATTTTTCGGCGCGCGATATCGAAATGATTTTGTCGCGGGTGAAGCCCTATGACCTTGTCGTGACGACCGAAAAAGATTATGTGCGGCTGCGCAAGCACATGGATGCGCTGAAGGGCCTCAGGCAGTTTTATTACCTCAAGATCGAATTTGAGGTGTTGGAAAATGAAATTTTACTTAAAGAAGGCCTGAAGGCCCGACTCATGAACGTGTGAGTCGGCTTACGGCGTTTGGTGCAGGGCGGTTTTAGGCAAATCGCGTTGCAGTGAATAGTCGAATTGATGCTTTTTGACGAATGTTTTTTCTCCGCGCACTGTTTCATGGTAAATAATTTCGATCAGCAGGTTCTTTTCGTTGTAGCGGTATTCGGCGTAGCGTGCGCCGGTAAGCCCGGTCCGCACCCGACTTCTGAGTACGCCCTTTTCAAGCGTTGATTCGACCTTGGCCGTCAGTTCACCCTTTGCGTTGTAGATATGCTGAGTGATGCCTGCGGTATGGCGCACAAGCTTAAATGACTCGGTCGGCTTGCCACTCAACAGGCGCTTGCCGCCTGCAAGGTTTCCCTCTTTGTCATAGAGATAGTGCCATTCGATTTTTGCCGCGCCGCGCACATCGTGTATCATCGACTTGTCGAGTTTGCCAGCCTTGTATTGATAGCGGATTTCTTCGGCGAGTCGGCCGGCGGCATCAAATAACTGCTCATGAACGAGTAGACCTTTGTCATATTCATAAACCGAATGCCCGGCCGGCAGGTCTTTCGGCCCGTACGAATAGTCGGCGCGTACCAGCAAACCATTATCATAGATGAAACGGGCCGTTTCGCGGCTCGTGCCGACCGTGACCGTTTCGCGTACCGGGCGTACCGGCAGGTTATTTGCCTTCTTATAGGCCTCAAGCGGGTCGTAGATTTCGGGGCCAGCAAATGCGGATTTCAGAAATCCCACTATGCATATTGCTGCAAAAAACCGGCTCACCTTCATGAGACATATTTCGGCAATTCTTAAAAAAAAGTGAGAAATTTTCCTCAAGCCTTGAGATAGTCTGGCCGACACTCTGATTGTGAGGGACTCTATGCAAGGCATATCAGAAATAAGCGTCCGTGACGCCGTGCAGCCCACAGTCATCTCTTCTGAGGACCTGAAGGCCCTTTTGTATCTGACGATTCGTGGGGAAAACGGCCTCGCCCGCAGCGAAGAACACCAAGAGCACATCGATACAGAGAAAGGCGTCGACATCAAAGCCTGATCGTGCTCGCATGCGCCGGGATAACCGCAAAACACAGGAGCCCGGCGCGTGATCGAAAGTATGACGGGTTATGGCGAGAGCCATTTCAGCGCCGAAGGTGTGCAGATTGTTTGTTCTGCGCGCTCTTTGAACAGCCGCTTTCTCGAAATCGAACTGAAGTACCCTGACGAACTCGGTTGGTTCAGATCACACAGCGAAGAAATCATTCGTAAGCGTTTCAGCCGTGGCCGCATCGAGGTCGCGTTCCAGTCGGCTTCTGCGCTGCCCGTCGACATTGTATTCAATACTGACATCGTACAACAATTCGAAAAATTTCTCGCGCAGCAGCTGCGCAAGAAAAAGGTCACGATTGACCCGCGCGAATTTCTCAATATTCCCGGCTTTATGGAACGCCGTGTGAAAAACTGGCGCACGTACCAGTCAAAATTCGACTTTCATCTGTTGCGCGCATTGATCAAAATGCAGCGCGCCCGCGTCGCTGAAGGCAAACGCACGACGCGTGCGTGCATGACGCACCTGCGTTATCTCGCGCGCGTGCAGCGGCAGATCGGTGTTCTGCATGCACAAACATACCGCAAGAAGGTTATCGCGCTGCGGCACCGCATCTATTCTGATTTTTTTCGCTCTCTCGATGAATCGGGTGGCGAAACCCGTGGGTTGCGTCACAAACAGC
The DNA here is from genome assembly GCA_016788945.1 of Leptospiraceae bacterium. Classification (GTDB taxonomy): domain Bacteria; phylum Spirochaetota; class Leptospiria; order Turneriellales; family Turneriellaceae; genus Turneriella. Next base: position 2,088 of record JAEUSA010000285.1, on the reverse strand, counting down.
GCGACCGTACGATGCAGATTGCGCGCATGATCTGGAACGAGAAGAAAGACGACTTTATTCGCAGCGTGCACAACGATGCAAGCGAAGAAATCAGCCGCATTGGCATGCATATCGCGCGTATGCTCGAACTGTTCCGTAGCAAAAAGAGCGCCGGTCGGGAGATCGAATTCTTTCTGCAAGAACTACAGCGTGAAGCGAATACGATCGGCTCGAAAGCGCAGGACGTCGATATCAATACGCTGACCGTTATCATGAAGACCGAAATCGAACGCCTGCGCGAGCAAGTGCGCAACCTGGAGTAAACCAATGAAGCTTCTGCATGTCGGTTTTTCGAACAGCGTCGCGATCAGCAAAATTGTCGCGATCATATCGCCTGAAACGGCGGTAGCGAAACGGTTACGTGATCAGGGTCGCGAGAATAATAATCTGGTCGATTGCACCATGGGGCGCAAGATGCGTTCGATGGTGTTGACTGACAGCGATTTTATTTTCATGTCGGCCATGCGCCCCGAAGCGCTGATGCAGCGCATGGAGCGACCAGGTACCGTCGAAGAAGCCGTCGAAGATTAACAGCCTATCCCTGTGACGCAGGGTTTGTCGACTTCTCTTTTCGGTAAATTGCCAGCATACGCCAAGCAATCAGAATGAGCAGCAACCAGAAAATCGTGCGGAACATCCAGATCGAATAGGGCGGGTCGAACAGCGTCAATCTGTACTGCGGGTTGGCTTTTTCTGCACCGAGACCAAATTCAGCCAGCGCCGTATTGTCACCGAGAGAGTCGCCGATATCGTATTTGGGTTTCTGCGCGTATTCACCGCCGTAGAAAACCAGAATTTTCTTCTCAGAATCACTGAAGCCTTCGGGTACCCGGAAAATCAGCAGTTCTTTTTCGGATACGGCGGCAATTTTTTCGAGCGTGAGCGCGGGGTCGTCTTCGTTCTTTACTTGTACCTGCATCTCGCCGCTGGTGTGTTCAAACTCGATCAAGTGAAATTCGGGTTTGCCGGCTTTGCGCGTGAGCGTTGTGCTCTTGGCGAGTGTATTGTTCTGAAAACGGCCCGAGCGGGTATAAACCAGTACTTCGCGGGTATAGTCTTTCTCTTTGAACGTCAGCTTCAACGCACTCATGCGGATACGGTCTTTGTTTTCAAAGATATAGATCGAGGTGTTTTCCCCGTCGACAGAAGTCACGAGATCGGTCGTGGCTATGTCTTTTTCAACTTTTTTATCGTCGCCGCTCTTTTTTACGCGGCGCGCATAAGGTAGCACCTTGCCGTCATAAGACAGGCGCAGGTCGGTTTCACCTGCGGATTTATAGAGTTCTGCATCGATCACCGTACTGCCAAAATTTTTGCCGTTCACACCGTCGGCAGGTGGTGCGAGCTCTTTGACAAACTTGAACCGGTTCGGTTTGAATTTTTCGGCTGCGACGGCGTCACCCGAAGGCAGGGCAATGCCTGTCAGAACAAGAATTAATCCCATTTCTTTGAATTTAGAGCGGAACTTTTCGTAGTAGAAACTGATGAGCACGAGGCCACCTCCCATAATAATGCCCGCGATGATGCGGACCGATTTATCCCATTGCCAGATATCGATTAAATAAAATTTCGCGATTGCCAACCCCATGAAAAAGAGGCCTGCTTGTCTGAACCAGACTTTTCGTTGCCTAAAACCTATCACCAGCAGCACCATCGCGTAGGCGGCGAAAACCAGTGTGATCATCAACAAACGAGATTCTTTACCCGTTACGACGCGCTGGAGTTCACTGATGATGCCGACAAACGATGATAAAAGTGCGACGCCCGTTAAAATCGGACCAAAATTAAACCGCATCGGCCAGACTTTTTTGAAGCGTAGAAGAATCGTTGCGACGGCATAGAACATGAACCCAGCTGCCTGAAAATTCAATATGAACATGCGTTCGCTGCCGTGTGAGAGCTCGACGAGCAGCGCAATAAAGTTGATTGCGTTGGCGATCAGGACGCCGAAATAAAGTAACGAGTCGTTGAATCTACCTGCGACGTACATGGCTGCTGTGAGCAGCGCCGCAATGGCCAGCTTTTCCTCAGCGCCTTCCATGGTGATCG
>JAEUSA010000199.1 GCA_016788945.1 Leptospiraceae bacterium | reverse complement strand
AGGCATCGATCGACGCGCTGCGCAAGAAGGTGCCGTTTGACCCCGACACGCCCTGGAAAAAACAGCCCAAAAAAATCTTCGACCTGCTGCTCTATGGCGACAAAAGCCTGAAACTCAACTACGAGTGGAAGGGCAATGAGAGCACCTACCAGTTTTCGCGCGGTTACGAAGGCATCATTCCCAATCTGCACCGGCGCTATATGCAGACCCAATCAGAAACCATGCGGCAAAAAATGGAGCAGTACATGGAGCAGATGCCCTGCCCCGTCTGCAAGGGCAAGCGTCTGAAGCCAGTGGCGCTCGCGGTCAAACTCAAGGGCAAAAACATTGCCGAAACGACCGCGATGACACTCGAATCGGCACACGACTATTTTCAGAAAATCCATTTTAACAAGACCGAACAAGAAATCGCCAAGCAGGCGATGAAAGAAATTTTTGACCGCCTGCGTTTTCTCAATTCCGTCGGTGTGGGTTATTTGACGCTCGACCGTATCGCCGGTTCGCTATCGGGCGGCGAAGCGCAGCGCATACGCCTCGCAACGCAGATCGGCTCGGCGCTGATGGGAGTACTCTATGTGCTCGACGAACCTTCGATCGGCCTGCATCAATCAGACAATGCCAAGTTAATCTTGACCCTCAAGGGTTTGCGTGACCTCGGCAACACAATCGTCGTCGTCGAGCATGATGAAGAGACGATGCAAGAATCCGATTTTATCGTCGACATGGGTCCCGGCGCGGGGCGCCACGGTGGGCAGGTGGTGTTTGCGGGTAGTTATACGGAGCTCAAACGCGCAAAAAATTCTCTCACTGCCGATTATCTTACAGGCAAGAAACGCATAGAGATACCGAAAGAGCGCAGAAAACCGGCAAAACAATCGATCCGCATTACCGGTGCAAAGGAGAACAATCTCAAGAATATCGATGTCGATTTTCCCCTTTCGGTACTCACGGTCGTAACCGGCCTTTCGGGCAGCGGTAAGAGCTCACTCATCAACGAGATATTGTTCAAAGGCATAAATAAGAAGCTGATGGGCGCTTCAGACCTGCCAGGCAAACACAAGACGATTCAGGGAATTGAGCACATCGACAAGATCATCAACATCGATCAGAGCCCCATTGGTCGCACACCGCGGTCGAACCCGGCGACGTACACCGGGGCATTCGGCCCCATTCGCGATCTGTTCGCTGCGCTGCCAGCAAGCCAGATGCGCGGCTATAAGGCCGGTCGGTTCTCATTCAACGTCGAAGGTGGCCGCTGCGAAGCGTGTACAGGCGACGGTGTAAAAAAAATCGAGATGCACTTTTTAAGCGACGTCTATGTGCGCTGCGAAGTCTGCAACGGCAAACGCTACAATCAGGAAACTCTCGAAGTACGCTTCAAGAATAAGAACATCTACGAAGTGCTCGAAATGCCCGTCGAAGAGGCTGCAGAATTTTTCTCTGCGGTACCCGCGGTACATGCAAAGCTCAAGGCATTAAACGATGTCGGGCTTGGCTATATCAGGCTCGGTCAGGCGGCAACCACGCTGTCGGGCGGTGAGGCGCAGCGTGTCAAACTTGCGACGGAACTGTCCCGCCGTTCAACCGGCAAGACACTGTATATTCTCGACGAACCCACGACCGGCCTGCACTTTGAAGATATTCGGCTGCTGATGAACATTTTGCAACGTTTTGTCGATGAGGGTAACACCGTCGTCGTCATCGAGCACAACATGGACGTCATCAAATGTGCAGATTACATTATTGATATGGGGCCCGAAGGCGGCGTCAAAGGCGGCGAAGTTATTGCCACGGGTACGCCGGAGCAGATCGCCGCGAATAAAAAATCGCTGACCGGTGAATACCTGAAGCGCTGGTTAAAACCGTAATCCGGAAAACTGTTTGCCTTGCATTGGCGATTCATTGCCTGTGCAGTAGATGCAATATTTTTTACTCGTTTTATTGCTGTTGGGCATAAGCTCCCTGCTCGGCAAAAAAATCCCGCTGCTCGCGCGTTTCCAGATACCACCTTCGCTGACGGTCGGCATCATCGTGTTGCTATTTTTTACCTTTCTGCCGGGTGAGAAAGCCGGCGGTTTTTTCGTGCACCTCAAATCACTCCCCTCAGAATTTATCGCGCTGGTGTTCGCGTGTTTTTTTCTGCAGCGCGCTGAACCCGGCAACACCCGCAAACGCCGCTTTATCGATGTTTTTGCGCAGACTTCGCTTGTGTGGGTCTCAGTCATGGGCCAGGTGCTGATCGGCCTCATCGGCACCATTCTTGTCTATAAGCCGTTTTTCGGCGAACCGATGGCGTTTACTTCAGTGCTCGAAACCGGCTTTGCCGGCGGGCACGGCACTGCGGTCGCTATGGGGCCGATGCTGGTACAAAACGGAATTCCCGCCGGGCTCGAATATGGCCTGTTTAGCGCAACAGTCGGATTAATCTGCGGCATTGCCGGCGGCGTATGGCTGATTCACCGGCAACGTCGGCGTATCGCGAGCGATGCAGCGGTCAAAGCAGAAAGTCACCCCGCTGAGTTCACTCTGCATACCCTGCTCGTCAACCTCGCTCTCATTGGCGCCGCATACTGGCTCGGAATCTTTCTCAAAGGCATTTTTGAACGCGAGCTTCTGCCGCGCCTCACCGATGCCGAAAAGCTGCGCAGCCTGAGCCTGCCGCTCTTTGCCTATACGTTGATCGCCGGATTCGCGATACGCCGCGTACTCATGCTGTCACGCGCAGAGCAGTTGATCGACAATGGCGTCATTACCCTGATGGCCGATGTTTTTCTGGAGATTTTGATTTTTGCCGGTATAGCCATTATCGACGTGCGGCTCATCGGGCACGGCCTTGTACCGCTGCTCTCGGTTTTTGCGCTCGGTTTCTTATGGAATATTTTTTGCCATTTCTACCTGCGACCGAAAATTCTGCCGGTACCGTACAGCTTTGAACTCGGCCTCATCAATTTCGGCATGCTCAACGGCACGGCGGCGACGGGGCTGATGCTATTGAAGATGGTTGACCCGAAATTCAAAACGCCTGCCGCGCGCGTGTTCGCCGAAAGTTCGGCAATCACGCAGCCGTTTATTGCGGGCGGTATACTGACGCTGATCACGCCGTTTATTGTCACCGGTATTGCGCCCTCGCTTTCGCTGTCGCTCTATGGCGGATTATTCTCTGTGTGGCTGTTTTTTGCTCTCGCTGCGGGTAAGCAGATAAAAAAATCTGCTCTATCGCTTAGCCAAACACACGATTGATGAAAATATCAATCAGGTCTTTGCCGATCACGTAAACACCCATCGCAAGCATCACCGCCATACCGATGCGCGTCGCCGTGGCCTGCGCTTTAAATGAGATCGGTTTGTAGACCGCCTCGATCAGATAGAACACAATGTGGCCTCCGTCGAGCACGGGTATCGGCAGCAGGTTCATCACGCCCAGAATGATCGTAATCTGCGCCATCAGTAAAAAGTATGTCTCCCAACCGTGTTCGATCGCCTTCGCGGCAAACATGATCATCTTCGGCGGACCCGAGACGCTTTTGCCGAACGACAGTTTGCCTTGAATGATGCGCGCCAAGCCGATAAAAGTCGACTGCGCTACATAAACCGTTTCGTCGGCGGCGAGCGCAATCTTGCCGAACAGCGACATTTTGGCTGTAGAGCCGATTTGTTTCGGCTGCGGTTTGATACCGATCTGGCTGCGGAACCCAACGTTGACTTCAGCCTTGATAATCACAGGACCGATACGCAGCTTCAGCGTTTCCGGGTCGGCCTTTTCGAGCGCAGCACGCATTTCGGCAAAAGTGGAAAAACTTTCTCCGTTGATGAACACGTTCTGAAATTCTTTGCCCCCGCCTTCTTCGAAAATAATATCACCGACGGCCTTACCCGTCTGCTGGTCGGTGACGTTCTTGAGGACAACACGGGGAAGTTTTTTCAGCGGCACCGTCTGCGTAATATTCTGAAATCCGCCTTTGCCGTCAGGCCGGCGAATCTCGATCACCGCGGTGTCTTGTTGCTTCGCGTTCAATACCCGAATTAGATCTTCGATTGAATAAAGATCTTCGCCGTTTGCACGCAGAATTTCGTCGCCGGGTCTCAGATCAACGCCCTTCGGCCCCTGCTCATTCATCGTCAGGCGCGACAATGGCCGTGCCCCCACGAGCATACCCGGCATACCGCTTTCGCTGCGCGTGATCGGCAGCTGTAACTGCTGCCTCACACCCGCGCGTTCAATCACCGCTTCAATTGTTTCCGCTTTGGCAAACCCGGTTTCATAAACAATGCGGTCAAACGAGGGTGTGTTGCTGCCGTCGATCTGCACGATGCGGTCACCGTCGCGCAAGCCCGCCTTATACAGTGCGGATTTCTGATCGACACGGATAATGTTGTCCATCGGGCGATAACCCGTTTGCAACAGAATGAAAACGATGACAAAACCCAACAGAATCGAAAACAGTGGGCCGCCGAATGCCAGCGCGATGCGCCGCCACGGGCCAACAGAGAAAAAATCACCTTTGCGCATTTTGCGCGTCTGGTCTGACGGATCGTCGCCGTAGAACTGAACGTAGCCACCAAGCGGTATCGCAGTAATCTGGTAGATGGTTCCCTTGCGTCGCTTGAAAAGCAGGCCACGTCCATAGCCGATCGAAAACACGCGCGGCCTGACACCGGCGAGCTTACCGATTAAAAAATGCCCGAGCTCGTGAAAAAACACGCAGACACCGAGCAGCAATATGCCAGCGAGTATAGGCAGGAACATGACTCACCGTTCAGAAAAGAGAGAGGCTGCAAAGGAATTTCGCAATATTTTGCTTTCCCCTGTACTCTCGAGAGCACCTCTGCCTTCGCGTGGCGAAGAAGGTTTTTTACAACCGACGCTATAAAATGCCTGCTTGGGCACAAATTTATGCCGTTTGGGGCGTAGCGGCAGTCATCACTCTCGGCATAATTTTTTTCACTTCTGTCGAGCGTACCGGCGGCGAAATTGCCCCCGCGATGAGCGTCGCTGTCAACGGCTTTGCCGATGGTTT
>JAEUSA010000176.1 GCA_016788945.1 Leptospiraceae bacterium | reverse complement strand
CGCTCATGACTCTGTTGCTGGCGATTCTGCTCTGTGTACCCTATGCATTCGCCAGTTATCCGCAGCAGGCATTCTATGCATTACCCAATCAGGTGTGGATCTACCACGAAGGCAAACTCACAATCACCGGTAAGAAAATTTTTGCCGAAAATGCAGACCCGCGCCTCTGTTTTCCGCTGCGGGAAAAAAATGCCGCAACGCTCACCGCAGAAAATTCTGCTGCAGGGGAAATCCACCGCGACCATAGCGGCCGTTGTTATTTATTTGCCGGTCGCCTGAGGCCCGAAGCATGGGGCAACAACGCGCTCAAAAACTGCCACTCGATAGAAATATTCCAATCAAAGAAACAGGAAACCGCTTCTGCCGAATGGGATCAGCTGTTCAGGCTGTTCGGTTTTCAGGGCAAAACTACACTGCGGAAATTTTTTACCTGGTCTGGCGACAAACCCGCCCCGTGCATCAAAGAAATTATCGCGGCACAACGATGATATCTTAAACTGCGTCCCAAAAGCCACGTCCTGCGGGGTTTGCGGTGTCTTCGCCTCCGATATCGGAGACGTTGCGAGTTGCAAGCGCCCGCCGAAGGTTTTTTGGGGCGCGCTCTTATTTCGGTTTGGGTGCCATTTGCGCTGTGACCCAAATGGCGAAGTCGCGGAACATCTCTGCCGTTTTGTACACTGCGGGATAGACAATTTTCGCGCGTTTCTTCTCAACCGCTAGACGGATCTCTTTAGCAAGACCTTCGGGCGTTCCATATGGAACATTCTGTGCCGCATTGCCTGAAAAACGCCCGTGCGCTTTCTCCGCCATCGGTGTTTCCACCGGACCCGGATATACAGTAATAAACTGCAGCTTGCTGTCTTTGTATTCGCCGGCAAGCGCAACGCTGAGCGCAGCGAGTGCAGCCTTTGTCGCGCAGTACTCAGACATGTAAGGCGTCGGCGTAATGCCGCCGAGACTGGCGATATTGATAATAATACCCGTGTTACGTTCAGCCATCGCGGGCAGTGCCTTGCGCATCAGCCGTGAAGGTGTGGTGTAATTGAGCCGCACCATCTGTTCGGCATCGTCGTTGGCAATCGCCGTAAAATGGTCGATGTGCTGCATGCCTGCATTGTTGATCAAAATATCGACCGCGCCGTTTTCTTTGACGGCGCGATCAAGCGTCATTTCGGCAACCGACGGTTCTGACAAGTCGGCCGCAAAGACCGATGCTTTGCCCTTGAGAGTCTTAGCAAGATCGTCGAGCAAATCTTTTTTGCGCGACACCAAGGAAAAGGTGGCTTCGCCCTTATAGTGCGTATCGAGCTCCCGTGCAATGGCATTACCGATACCCGTAGATGCCCCGGTCAGAAATATGTGCATATCCTTCATTGCCACGCCGATTCAGTGTGTCGACGCTAATAAGGGCGCTGCGCGGCGGAAGGTAGAGCTCGTCGCATCATAAATTCTCATCCGAAAAACGCTCTTTGCGCAAGCAGAATGCAGGCTTTTCAGCCGTTTTGCGTGCGATTTTCCAGAGCGGTTTCCCTATAAACCGCGTGGAAAATCGTAGCGCATTTTGCTTGTGCGCGTTTTTCGCGACCTGCCGCGCAGCCCCGAATTGCCGCATTATGCACCCTTGACTTTTTCAGAACTGCCTCATCTATGAAAAAAATACATCCAAGCTGCGGTCTTGCTCGTATTGACTTGACAGAGTTAATTTGCCGTAACTTATAAGCCATGGCCAAACTTGTTACCGTAACGCAGCTCTCACCGACAATGAAAGAAGGCGTTTTTGTCGAATGGCAGAAGAAAGAGGGTGATCAGGTCAAACCCGGCGACATCATCGCTTCGGTTGAAACCGACAAAGCGGTGATGGATCTCGAGGCGTATGATGGTGGCACGCTGCTCAAGCTCATAGCCAACAAGGGTGACAAGCTGCCGGTCGGCGCCCCGGTCGCGGTGATCGGCCAAGTTGGTGAGAATTTTGACGCATTGCTCAGTGGGATCAAAAACGAAACTAAACCAGCCTCCGTAGTGAATATGACGGCCTCCCCCCCACCCGCGGCCGCATCGCTTACCCCGGAGGTAAGTCCGAGCCAAGCGCAATCTGAGCAGACAACAGGTCGCATCAAGGCATCACCATTGGCGAAAAAAATTGCCGCGCAGAACGGTATCGACCTGAAAGGTCTTAACGGTTCGGGTCCCGGCGGCCGCATCGTCAGCCGTGATCTCTCGGCTCTGCCGCCGCAGCTATCGGCAGCCCCGAAATCGTCGATTGTTATTCACGCGGCGCATGGCCAGCGTTCGCCCGATACGCAGCTGAGCATATCGCCGATGCGTCAGGTTATTGCCGAGCGCCTTACCTACGCGAAACAGAACGTGCCGCATTTTTACCTTTCGCGCACGATCAATGCCTCGAGCCTTATGCAGTTGCGCACAGAAACTAATGCAGGCCTCGCAGCACTGCACGCCGAACAGAAAGCTGAAAATGCCGATCTGCCCAAAAAAGTTTCGGTCAATGACTTCATTCTCGCAGCAGTCGCGCAAAGCCTCACCCGGCACAGCGAGGTGCTGCGCCAATGGAACGGGCAAAATATGCTGCAGCTCGGCAACATCGACCTCGGTTTTGCCGTCAGTCTCGATGACGGCCTCATCACGCCCGTCATCCGCAACGCCGAACAGTACAGTCTGTTCCAGATTGCCGCTGCCGCGCAAGAACTCTCAGCGCGGGCACGCGCACGCAAGCTGAAAGCCGATGAATACACCGGCGCGGGTTTTACGGTGTCAAACCTCGGCATGCTCGGGGTTACGTCGTTTCAGGCGATTATCAACGCGCCCGAATCGGCAATTCTTGCCGTGGGCGCCAGCGAACGCCGGCCGTACGAAGGCAAAAACGGAGAAATAAAATTTGGGGATTTTCTGACGCTCAACCTCGCCTGCGATCACCGCGTGGTCGACGGATCGACCGGAGCCGCGTTTCTTGCGACGCTCTCGCGCTTTCTGGAAAATCCGGGGTTAATCAGGTAAATATGGCAAAAATCGTTGTGCTCCTCACCATACTCACATCGTTTTTCTCGGGCTGCCACGTCAATGCGCGCTCAAAGCACCGCGACGCCATTGTTTTTCACGACAATCTGAATTACCGCAGCCCGGCAGGCAAAGACACCGGCTTTGATCTTTATGTACCGAAGGGGGCCGCGAAGCAGGTGCCAGCGGTAGTTTTTGTGCATGGCGGCTATTGGCGTAACCAGAGCCGCAGCTATTACCGTGCCTTCACCGGCCTCTATGAGAACTTCGGACTTGCGCTGGCTTCGCGCGGCATTGCCACGGCGGTGATCGACTACCGTCTTTTTCCCGGCGTAACACCCGGCGAACAAATCGACGATGTTGCCGCCGCTGCGGATTTTTTGCACCAGCATGCGACTGAATACAACATTGACCCTGCGCAGATTTTTGTCATGGGCCATTCGGCAGGTGGCCATCTGGCACTGATGATTGCGTGGCAAAGGCAAAGCCGTGCGGTGCGCGGCGCTGTGGCACTGTCGCCCATTTTGGATATCGCGCACATGCGCGCACATAAAGAAGCCGAATTTAACCGTGAACTGACTGTGCCGTTCTTCGGCACAGGCGAAAAAGACAGAGAGTTTTCACCGGCAATCTATGCCGCAGCCACATCGCTTCCGGCGCTCATTTTGTTTGGCGAAAAAGATTATGCCTACCTCATTGAGCAGGGTAAAACCCACAGCGAAAAATTTTCTGCGGCCAGCTGGAAACATATTGTGATCGACTGGGTCAAAGACACTGACCATAGCGACATTGTCATGGATGCGAATACAGACAAAGACCGCATCAGCGACCGCATTGCAAAATACATCAAAAATCTGGGCGCGACGAGGTAACCGATGAAATGGATTTCAACAGCGATCAGCCTGACATTTCTGTATCCACTGAGCGCAGGCGGTACCCCGGTAAATTCGGGAGCGAAAACGGTAAATGAAAATGCGATAACTTCATTGGCCACTGCCGACGGCGGCGAGTGGCAGGCGGCACCCGGAAAACAGGTTCGTTCCGAATCGGCAAAACCGCTGAGAACAAAAACCGCGCCGATACCCGAGGTTGCCTATAAGACGGTTTCGGTGCCCGGCAATCTCTCGCCCCAGCTCGGTATCAGCGGACTCGAGATCGCACATTACCGCAGCCGCTTCATACTCACAAAATTACCCACAGAACCGATGGCGCTCCGCCTCGGTGAGATTAACGACCGGGACATCGTCTATCTCAACGGCAGTACCATCGGCCGCACGGGAGATTTTGACAGTCCGCGGCCACAGGCCTATGATAAAGTGCGCATCTACGCCCTGCCGCCTGGGTTGTTGCGCACGGGTGAAAATGAAATCGTGGTTGAGCTTAAGGGCGTACTCGAAAAAGAATCGGGTCTCTACCGCGACCGTGTCGAGATCGGCCCGGCGGCAATGATCTTCCGCGCATATTACCTTGAGAACCTGTGGGGCTCCCTCGCGCTCGTGTGTTATCTCACCTTCGGCCTGTACTTTTTGCTATTCTTTATACGCAGGCGCCATGACCGTGAGAATTTTTATTTCGCCGTTTTTGCCATCGCGCTCGTGATCTACAGCGGTCTGCACACGCAACTCAAATATGAATATGCTCTGCCACTTTATATCCTCAAAAAAATACAGTATATTGCCCTCTTTGTTCTCGTACCCGCATTCTACTATTTTATCCGTAACTATTATAAGCTGCCGACGGCGACATGGGCAAAACTGCTCGATTATGTGTGTTTCGCCGCGAACGCGGTGATGATCGGCGCGGGTGCCGCGGTTGCCGTTTCCGGTGATGTGAAATTGTGGGATTTTCTGCAGAACAACATCGTGACCTACGTGTGGCTGGTCTATATCGTTGGCATGGCAGTTATTCTCATCCGTGAAGTGATCAAAAAGAACCGCGACGCGATTATCATGATTGTGAGCTTCACCGTGTTGTTGGCAGCGATGTTTCTCGATATTCTCAGCGGACGTGCGGTGATCAACCTGCCGCCGCTTTTAACATATGTATTCATTATTTTTATTTTGTCGATGGCGCTGGTGCTGGCCAACCGCTTCGTCAGGCTGCACGACGAAACCGAGCAGCTCAACGAAAGTTTATCCCGTTTCAACGCCGCATCACGCCGGTTTGTACCGTTCGAATTTCTGAATATGCTCGATAAAAAAAGTATTCTGGATGTAAACCTCGGCGACCAGGTGCAGAGGAATATGGCCGTGCTGTTCTCTGACATCCGTTCATTTACCGCGCTGTCAGAAAAAATGACGCCGAAAGAAAACTTCGACTTCATCAATTCCTATCTCGACAAGGTCGGCCCCGTCATTCGCGACCACAAAGGTTTTATCGACAAATACATCGGTGACGCAGTGATGGCCTTGTTTCCTGAATCGGCTGCCGACGCGCTCGAGGCGGCGCTGGGCATGCATGACCGCGTGCGTCGCTGGAATGAACGGCGCGCCGTGCACGGTTATGCCGCGGTCGCCATCGGCATCGGTGTACACGAAGGGCGCGTCATGCTCGGCACGATCGGTGAACACGCGCGTATGGATGGTACAGTCATCGCCGACGCGGTCAATCTCGCGTCGCGCATCGAAAGCCTCACCAAAAACTACGGCGCCGGTACACTGATCTCTGACGTTTCGTGGAACTCGATCAGCGACAAAAGCGCCTACGGCTACAGACTCGTGGACCGCGTCGCGGTCAAAGGAAAAAATGAGCCTGTGGGGCTGATTGAAGTTTTTAACAGCGATAGTGACGAAGTGCGCCGCATGAAAGAACGGCAGAAGCCGGCGTTTCAAGAAGCGCTGTTATATTATCAAAAAGGAGATTTTCAGCAGGCAAAAACGGCTTTTTTGCAGCTGATGGCTGAAAACAATCAGGACAAGACGTTGAAGCTCTATTTGACGCGCATTGAACAGCACCTGAAAAATCCACCTATCGAATGGTTGGGCTATGATGTGCTGACGGAAAAATAGCTATCTCGTTTCACAACATCTTCTATTTTAACCGCAATGAAAACTTACCGACCATGGGCGCTGATCATCGCAGCGGCATTTTCTCTCAGTGCGCTACCTCTCAACGGCGAAAAGAAGTCGGCCGCTCCCGATGTGGCAAAATATGTCGATGGCATGGAAGAAACCGAAGACGGCGCAAGCCTGCATCGGGATCTCAACTGTTTGGGTTTTCGGGCAAATAAAGAAGGCAAACCCTATGTACTTCTGCGCATCAAAGACTTCACGGCTTATAAAAAACTCATGGATGCTGGTGAGCTTGCTTTCGTCATCTGGTTCAATGAACAGAAACAGGTCGCCAATAGCGTGACTTACTACAATCCGCATTCGAAGCGAATGATGGTTCTCGTGGGTTCGACCGAGAAGCAAATCGAACTGCCGAAGCCGCCTTTTCCAACGAGTTTCTTTTTGGAACAGGGTTTCCAGCCTCTCGTGCAAAATATGTACCTGATCCATGTTCCGGAAAAACATCCGGGCACCCAATACGGTCCTTGCCAATAGTTCAGGCACGGATTCATATCTAACTCGCCGGGGTACCCCGGTTTTCGTATATTACCGGTATGACGATGCTGTTTGCGGCGTTTGGATGGGGATTATTATCCTCGTTCTCCGCATGCGTTTATCCGCTGATTCCGATTACGACAGCCATATTTGTCGGCGGGGAGCGCAAGAGTTGGGCTGACGGCTTTAAAGCTGCCGGCACATATACTCTCGGCATGTCGCTCACGTACGGAACGCTCGGTCTTATTGCGGCGTTGTCAGGTGCCGTTTTCGGCAAGTACTTCGGTAACCCGACCGTCATCACCGTTATCGGTGCGGTGCTGATCTACCTCGGCCTCGCCTATGCCCACCTGTTACCTTTGCCGTTACCGAATTTCGCCAACCGCATGCACGTCGGCCAGCGCGATGGCCTGATGTATCCGTTGTTGTTAGGCATTTTTTCGGCGTTTATTGCCGCACCGTGCACCGCTCCCTTTTTTGGCAGCCTGCTCGTGCAAATAAGCCGCAGCGCGGGTGAAAACCAGTCGATTGTTATACCAGCCTTTTCGGCATTTGCCTTTGCTTTCGGCATGGGCGTGCCGTTTTTACTACTCGGCATTTTTTCTCTGCGCCTGCCGAAACCAGGCATCTGGTTACACGTCGTTGAATACGCAGGCGCTGTGGTGCTGATAGCCGCTGGTTTTCACTACCTCGAAGACCTTGTCGGCGATTTTCCGCCACCCGCGCAGGCATTTCCGTTTGCCGTGATCGGCATCGCCATGTGCGCGACATTTTTCGTTTTGGCCGAACCGATGCGTCCCGAAGTTAAACTGGAGAAACGAATGAAGCTCAATACCGCAGGTATGCTCATCATCTCAGGCCTCGGCCTGTTTCTGTTTACCTCGCCTTTTGTAAAATACTGGGGTGTGGATGTCAAAAAGAACGACGGTGCAGTGACCGATACGGCAAGAAAAACCGTCATGACCCTGCCACAGGGCAAACTCAAATGGATGAGCGATCTCAAAGAAGCGAAAATAGTCGCGCAAAAAGAAGGAAAAATTCTTTTTATAGACTTCTGGGCTGACTGGTGTACGGCCTGCGAAGAAATGGAACGCAAACTGTTTACCAAAGATGAATTCATTAACTTTGCACTGGAAAACAAAATTCTTCCGGTGCGCATCGATTATTCAAACCCGACCGACGAACTCGACCGCCTTGCGCAGAGTTACAGCATTCGCGGGTTGCCCACGGTCGTGCTCACCCGCGCCGACGGCGAACTCATTCACACCCTGACGGGCTTTTACAGCAAAGAATACACGATGCGCGAACTGCGCTCGGCTCTCAAAGACTGACGCGCGCGATCATTGCAAAGCAGCCGCGGTCTTCGCGGTGCCGGCAGAAACTTCTTTCTGCAGAAAATTGGTGGTGTAGAGCAGTCGTTTGGCGATAAACGGCCCCATCATATAATGATTCATATAGTTGCGTTTCACTCCCGCGCCTGCCGGTTTCATGCGGGTATTCTTTCGTATATCGCCGCCGACGCCTGAGTAATAGGGCTGAAAGTGGTTGGTAATAATGTCGACGACGACATTGCCTGCCGGGTTGGTGAAGCGGATGACTCCCTCATCGTTCTCTACACCTTCGAGCCCCAACGCGCGTATCATCGTCGTCTGCACCGGATATGCATCGAATTTTTCAATGCGTACAGCGCTGTAATAGAACTTGTTCACATCGCGCTCGATTTCAAGTTTTATATAGGCCAGGAGATCCCAGAATGATTTTTTATACTCGTAGTTGCCCTCAATATCGATGAAACCTTTGATGTCGGGGTAGACGGCTTCGTTGTACGTTGTTTTCAGAATATAATTGTGCAGAAATTGTTTCGGATCGCCAAAATTCTTAAAGTCGATTTGCTCATCGACCTTCAGCACGCGGGGTATCAATTCGCCGCGCGGCGTCGTCGAATTACTGTACGACATGACAATAACCGGGTTCGCTGATGGCAAAACACGCTTCAGTAACCGTATTGCTCCGCCATTTTCGAAACCCGGTGATTCTGTATTGATATAGCGCTCAGGATACCGTGTGCGGTGGCATATCGGATGCAACGCTTTATGACCGCCCACTACCTTTTTGCTGTGGTATTTATATTCGTCGATCGTAATCATCGCAGCGCCCGGCAACTCGTCGAGCATCTTCAGAATGGGCTTGCTCACCGATGAACTGTGAAAGCCTGATGATTCTCCCCGCAGCGCGACGATCCAAGTGGTGTCGGGCCGCAAACGGTCGAGATGGTGATAACCGACGACGAAAGGCCAGTCATTTTCTTCAGTAATATAGAATCTGCGCTTATCGTTCAGTTCTTCATTAAACAGATCGAACTCAGGCGTTTCAGAGCGGAAAGCGGTGATGGCGGACGAATATTCGCGGCAATCGAAAATACGCGCCTTATCGGCCTGCGTGATCGGCCGCGCTTTGACAGTCTCGATGCCCCCGACCTCGGCTTTCTGCGGCTTACGGTTTTCCACAGCGGCAAGGTCGGGGTCTATGCGGCTCCCCCGCTGCGGTGCAGAAGCACAATAACTCAGCAAAGGTAATAAGGCCGCCATAAGCGGAGAAAACCGGAGCACTCGGGATTGCATGGCGGCAATAAACTCAAGGGACGTGACAAACCGGCTACCAAATTAATCAAGAAGGGGTACGCTTTGCTGCTTTCGCGAAACCACAAAGCAGAATCAGGGAAGTTCTGCAAAAGTCATGTTCGCCATGGGGATCGCGCGCAATCCCCATGGGCTGCTAATTTTGGCTATTGCCGATCTCGGTTAGCTATTTTCTGTCGGTGAAAATCAGCGCTGCGGAGTTAATACAGTAGCGTAGACCAGTCTCCCGCGGCCCGTCGTCAAATACGTGCCCGAGGTGGCCGCCGCAGCGGCCGCAGCGTACTTCGGTGCGCGTCATGCCATGGCTAAAATCGGCAAGTTCTTCGACATTTTCGCGCTGCACCGGCGCAAAGAAACTCGGCCAACCGGTTCCCGAATCAAACTTTGTCGTCGATGAAAACAGCGGTAAACGGCAGGCCGCGCAGAGGTATATCCCCTTTTCATGATGATCATGGTATTTGCCAGTGAATGGCCGTTCTGTTCCCTGCTGCCTGAGCACATAGTACTCTTCTGCTGTGAGCTGTTTTTTCCATTCGGCATCACTCTTTTCGATGCGTTTGCCCTTTGGCAGACCGCCAATCTTTTTCAGCGCCGGTTTTGCGTCCAAACCACGGCCGCACGCGAAGGGCAGTGCTGATAGAATCAGTAAACTGAAAATCCTCATTAGCTTCATGTCGATAAGTCGGGATTTACCCCCAGCAATTACAAATTTATTCAAACTTGATCGAACGACCCATGAGTTCTTTGATCGCATCGAGAGCCGGTTTATTTTCGTAGAGAACCTTGTACACCGCGCCGGTGATCGGCATTTCGACACCGAGGCTCTGCGAAAGTTCATAGGCGCTTTCGGTCGTAGGCACCCCCTCAGCGACCATGCGCATCTCGCTCTGTATTTGCGCGAGCGTCATACCCTGCCCTAACTTCAAGCCGACCGTGCGGTTACGCGAAAGATCGCCCGTGCAGGTCAGCACGAGGTCACCCATACCGGCAAGCCCCATAAACGTGATCGGCTTGGCGCCGAGTTTTTCGCCCAGCCTCGCAATTTCGGCAAGACCGCGGGTGATGATCGCCGAACGCGTGTTGCTGCCGAATTTCAGACCGTCGGCAATACCGGTGGCAATTGCCATGACGTTCTTGAGTGCACCGCCGAGTTCAACGCCGGTGACATCGGGTGTTGCGTACGCACG